>JAFZZV010000159.1 GCA_017828855.1 Oscillospiraceae bacterium
GGAGTCCGTTATCCCTGATGAAACCGGTGACCGGGGTCGGATCCCCTCCCGGATCCACCACGACTGCCGTGCCGTCATCAGAGTATGCGACACAGCAGTTTGCCATCAGCTTTCCAATGGGAAAAAACGTGACTTTCAACGTTTCCATTCCTCCGTGTCCAGCATTACTGTTACGGGGCCGTCATTGCAGATCTCCACCTGCATATCCGCTCCGAACTCTCCCGTTTTGACCTCCTTCAGTCCCAGAGACGAGAGTATCCTCACATACTCCTCGTAAGCATCAACGGCAAGCGGAGGTTTTGCCGCGGCTATGAAGCTCGGCCGGTTTCCCTTCTTTGTGTCAGCAAGCAAAGTGAACTGAGATACGACCATTGCAGACAGTCCGAGTTCGAGCGCGGACAGGTTCATCTTGTCCTGACTGTCTGTAAAGATCCGCAGATTCGCAGTCTTTTCCGCCAGTTTCCTGCAGTCTTTTATGTCATCTCCCTCAGCGCACCCGAACAAGACAAGGAGACCTGGTCCGGTCTCCCTGATCTCTTCTCCGTTAATGGTCACTCTAGCATATCTTACTCTCTGTACGAGGGCTTTCAATTTTCAGCACCTATCCTTTCAACACTGAGGACACCTTTGATCTTCCTGAGTTTTTCCAGCGTGGATTCGAGATGTCCTCTTCCGCTGACCCCTATTGCAAGTCTTATCGCATAATTATAATCGCCTTCCGGCGCCGTATTCATTGAATAGATGGGAATATGCAGGGACGAGAGCTTTCCGCTTACATCCGCGATCATTCCGGTGCGGTCCATGCAGTATATCATGAGATCAGCCTTGAACTGCTCCTGAACACCGTCATCCCACCTTGCAGCTACCATTCTCGCTCTGCCGTCTTCCGTGTTCATCGAGTTTATGACGTTCTTGCAGTCTTTTTTATGGATGGATACTCCCTTTCCTCTGGTGATGAACCCTACGATCTCGTCTCCGGGAAGAGGATTGCAGCATCTTGAGAATCTGATGAGACAGCTGTCCAGTCCTTCTATGATGACGCCGTCTACCGATTTGGCTCTTGTTATCGGAGCTTCCTGTACTGCCGCGACGGCAGCATCGATAGGTTCCTCCGCCTTTCTGAGCTTCTCGTATTCCTCTCTTGCCTTGGGCATGATCCTGTTGAGAGGAATACCGCCGTATCCTATCTCGGCAAGAAGCTCCTCGCGGGTATTCACCCTCTGCCTTCTCACCAGTTCATCCAGGAACTCGCCGTATTTCTCCGGCGGTATCCGGATGAGTTCCTTGCGGAGCTCCTTCTCCAGCATGTTCCTGCCTTCCGCGATATTCTCTTCGCGGCGTTCTTTCTTGAACCAGCCCCTGATCTTGGATCTGGCTCCGCTGGTCTGGACTATGTTGAGCCAGTCTCTGGACGGTCCCTTGTCTTTAGGCCCGAGAATGATCTCGACGACTTCGCTGGAATTGACCTGATAGCTTATGGGAACGATCCTCCCGTTGACCTTTGCCCCTGTCATACGGTTTCCGACAGCAGTGTGTATCGCATAAGCAAAATCTATCACCGTCGCCCCGGCAGGTAGGTCTATCACGTCTCCTTTCGGTGTCAGAACGAAAACCTCTTCCGGCAGGAGGTCGCTCTTTATCGATCTGAGCAGGTCAGTCGCATCCGGAGATTCCTTAAGGCTCTCCAACAGCTGGCGGACCCATTCCAGCTTCTCATCAAAGTTATCGCTGCTGTCATTGACTCCTGCCTTGTATTTCCAGTGCGCCGCGACACCGTACTCCGCGGCCCGGTGCATCTCGAACGTCCTGATCTGTATCTCAAACGGCGTCGCATTCTTTGCTATGACCGTTGTGTGCAGCGACTGGTACATGTTGCTCTTCGGTGATGAGATATAATCCTTGAACCTCTTGGAGATCGGGGTATACATGTCATGTACCACTCCGAGAGCGTTATAGCATTCCGATACCGTATCTACGATTATCCTTATGGCATAGATGTCATATATCTCTTCCATGCTGCGGTTCTGTATGTACAGTTTTCTGTAGATCCCGTAGATGGTCTTGATCCTGGCCTGTATCTCCACATGCTCCATGCCGTTCTCATGGAGCCTTTCCCGGATCTCTCCTGTCAGGGTCTCTATGAGCGGGCCATTTTTTTCCTGCAGATCCTTGAGCATGCTGCTGATCTCGTTGTATGCATCCGGATCGAGGTATTTGAGAGACAGATCCTGAAGTTCGTCATTGAGGTTCTCCATCCCGAGCCTGTGAGCGATCGGAGCATAGACCTCCATGGTCTCCCTGGATTTTTTCGTCCTCTTCTCTTCGGCCATGTAATCCATGGTCCTCATGTTATGAAGCCTGTCGTTGAGCTTGATGATCATGACACGTATGTCCTTGCTCATCGCAAGCAGCATTTTCCTCAGGTTTTCGGCCTGCTCTTCCTCAACGCTGGAAAAGGATATCTTTCCGAGTTTTGTGACTCCGTTGACGAGCTCAGCTACTTCATCTCCGAACCTGGACTCTATCTCACTGAGAGTAGTATCCGTATCTTCTACCACATCATGAAGCAGAGCGGCGCAGATACACTGGTCGTCCATCCCAAGATCGACAAGATAGGAAGCGACGGCGAGCGGATGTATGATATAAGGTTCTCCGCTGCGCCTCTTCTGTCCTTCATGACGCTCGGCTGCAAAGGAATACGCCTTCTCGATCAGATCGAGATCATAATTCCTTCCGCTTTTCTCTATTAGGTTTTTTAGCTCTTCAAACGTCATTTCTGCTCAGTTCTGTTTATGATGAATGCTGGTTTTTGCATATTGCTCTGAATGTCGGAGAGTCCATAAGATCCTTCTTCTCATCCGTGGGTACGGTCACGATGATCTCCCTGTCTCCCTCTGCCTGTTCGTATCTGGCAAGTCCCAGTTCAGCAAACACCCTGAGTAACGCCATCATCTTCCCCAGAGGCATGTTCCGGATCTTTCCGCTGAGTCCCGCACCGCAGGAGACGAGCACCTCCCGCTTGGCGATGCATCTGTACACCTCCGCTGCGTCGTTTCTGTCGGAACGTAGAAGAGAGTCCTCTCTGCAGCGTCCCGTCATGTTCAGGCGCCTGAGCTCCTCAAAGGAATCTATGTCCTCTTTCGTCAGTGACGCGCGCCTGATATCTATGACCTTAACAGATACCATCGTCCTTATCTGACCGTTGTACAAAGATAGGCTGACGACAACATCCACCTGTTCTCCAGGCTCAAATGGGAACTGGCACGGCTTTGTCCCGAAGAGCGCCCCGTAGAACTGTTTCTCTTCGGTTCTGAAACTGACCCGCGTGTGTCTTTCCCCGAGCGGGTAGATCCCCTCCACAGTGCAGTTCCTGACGACGAAGTAAGGCTGACTGTTGCAGTTTCCGAACGGCTTGAGAATGTCCAGTCCCCTGACCTCATCCTCGTTGACTTCATTCGCTCCGACCTCCGCGTCTATGTTGATCGCGGCGATCCTGTATTCGTCCGCATGCTCGCGGCAGTACTGACGTATCCTTTCCTTCAGCTCCGGGATCTTCTCTGTCCTGATCGTGAATCCCGCAGCCATATCATGCCCGCCGAACTTTTCCATCAGATCGGAGCAGCTGGACAGCATGCTGTAGAGGGAAAAGCCTTCAATGCTGCGTCCCGAGCCTTTTGCAGTTTCCCCATCCAGTGAGATGACTATCGCGGGCTTGTCATATTTGTCTACCAGTCTTGAACTTGCAATACCCATCACGCCGGGGTGCAGCCCTTCCGCTGCCACCACGAACACCGGTTCCGAGCTGTAGTCGACATTCTGCTTAAGTATATCGTTTATCTTTTCTGAGGTCTCCTGTTCGACCTTCTGCCGCTGCCTGTTGAGATCATCTATCTCTCCTGCGATCCTGGATGCTTCTTCCGCATCCTCGGTAAGAAGCAGTTCGAGCGCCAGATTCTCATATCCCATTCGTCCCGCAGCATTCAGTCTCGGGGCAAGGTTAAATGCAACGTTCATCTCATTGACACTGCTGATATCCACACCAGCAGTCTCGCACAACGCCTCGATCCCCGGGCATCCGCAGTAAGGCACTTGGTACAGTCCCTCCCTGACGAAATACCTGTTGTCGCTGATCATCGGCATGATGTCACTGATCGTGCCTATGGCGGCGAGGAAACCATAAGACTCCACCGCTTCGGTCACCGTGCACCCTTCCAGCGCAGCCGCCGTCTTGAGAGCCACACCGACTCCGGCAAGATCCCTGAATCCTGACTCATCATCTGCCCTGTGCGGGTTCACCACAGCTGCAGCCTCAGGTATGCGGTCCTGGATCATGTGATGATCGGTAACTACGATGTCGATACCTTTTCCACGTGCATATACCGCTTCGTCGAAAGCAGAGATCCCGTTGTCCACCGTGACGATCAGGCTGACTCCGTTCTCCTCAAGAGAATCTATCGCTTCCTCTGACAGTCCATAACCGGTAGTGTCTCTGCTGGGAAGAGCGCAGATGACATCCGCTCCGAGTCCTCTGAGGCACCTGTACATCAGCGTAGTAGCTGTGAGCCCGTCCACGTCATAGTCTCCGAAGATCGCTATCCTCTCTCCTCCGGAGACCGCCTTGTGTATCCTCTCCACGGCGCGGTCCATATCCTTAAGGAGGAACGGATCATCAGAGCACAGTTCACCCGCAAGGAACTTTCTGATCTCTTCCGGGTCGGAATAACCCCTTCCAGCCAGCACAAGCGCTGCCAGATGTGTCACTCCGATCTCTTTCTCGATGTCTTTCGCCCGGTCGCGGTCAGGTTGACTGATTATCCATCTCTTGATATTCACCCGGTCCTGCCTCCTCCCTGCGGTTATTCTCTGTGCCCTCCTCAGTCTGTGAGCGGGCTGTATCTCTCAATGATCGCTGCAGCCGTCCTGAGTCCGTCCACAGCGGAACTGACTATTCCTCCGGCGTATCCGGCTCCTTCTCCGCACGGATACAGACCCTGTATCCCCACTGCCTGCCTGTCTTCGTTTCTGTTGATCCGTACAGGGGCGGATGTTCTCGTCTCTACTCCTGTCAGGACCGCTTCCGGATCGGAAAAGCACTCCATCTTTCCGGCGAATGCTCTGAGGCCTCCCCTGAGGCACTCGGACAGTTCCGACCCGAAGAGCTTCTCCAGATCGAACGCAGTCAGTCCTCTCGGGTATGTGGGCTCGATCCTTCCAGTCTTCAGTCCTCTCTTTCCTTCCAGGAACGATCCCATGTCGCTTCCCGGAGCTGCGTACCCGCCTCCGGCAGCGGCATATGCCGCTCTTTCAAGGTTTCTCTGGAAATCCATAGCCTTCAGTGGATTTGATCCGAAATCCTCTGCCGTGACAGATACACATACGGCGCTGTTTGCATTCCTTCCGTCCCTTAGGTATCTGCTCATTCCGTTTGTAACTGTCCCGCCGTTTTCCGAGGCAGCTGCGACAACAGTACCTCCGGGGCACATGCAGAATGTGTATACGCCTCTGCCTGCCACGTGCGCCGAGAGATTGTATTCACCTTTCGGAAGCCTGGGATCCCCCGCCAGTTTGCCGTAAAGGGATCTGTCAACGTCCTCCTGAAGGTGTTCTATCCTGAAACCGACCGAGAAAGGCTTCGCCGTGACCATCGCTCCCCGGTCCATAAGCATCGAATAGGTGTCCCTGGCACTGTGTCCGCATGCGAGCACGACAGTCTGAACAGGGATATCGGTACCTGCGCACCCTATATGCGTCAGTTTACCGTTCTCCACCCTTATGTCATCCATACGGCAGAGAAACCTTACTTCACCACCGTTCTCAATGATCTTCTCTCTGATCCGCTTTATTATGCCCCTGAGATTGTCCGTGCCTATGTGAGGCCTTGCTTTTGTCAGTATGTCGTCCGGAGCTCCGAAAAAGCAGAAGGTGTTCAGCACGTAGTCACACAGCCCGTCATTTATCCTGGTCGTGAGCTTACCGTCGGAAAAGGTTCCTGCACCGCCTTCGCCGAACTGTATGTTCGAATCCGGATCCAGCTCTCCGTTCAGAAAGAAGGTGTCCACGCGGGATGCCCTCGTTTCCACATCGGCACCTCTTTCTATGAGGATCGGCCTGTAGCCGTATTCCGACAGGAGATACGCTGCAAACAGTCCGGCAGGACCTGCGCCAATCACAACCGGGCGATGCTCCAGCTTCTCTGCTCCGTGTCTCGGGCGCAGCTGCTGTATCTCCGCATACTGCATCCCCTTTCCTGACGATGCTATATGTTTTTCGGTCTCCGGATCGCCGACAGATGCCGTTACGGAGCAGACCATGGTAGCCTGTCCCCTTCGGAGATCATATGATACTCTCCTTAGCGTATAGTCACCTGTAGCTCCGACCTGCCTGCGGGCAGCTTCTTCCGCCTCTTCTTTCGTGCTCCCGAGAGGAAGTCTTATCCCGGAAACGATGATCATTTTCTCGAGACCTCGACATTAACGGTGTATGTGCCCAACACCCACGCTGAGCTGCTGGAGGGAATGATCACTGTGACAGGAACTGACTGCGTTCCCTTCTCGACCTTGAGCAGGGACGCATCGACTACAGCGACGAGGGATCCGCTGACTAGTCCGCTGAGAGTCTCCGTCTCTCCTATCACATTGACTCCGCTTATGCGATCGGTAAGTATAGTGACCTCGTATCCTTCCGGAATATTTGATGCCCTTATATCGGTCACAGTCATCTTCTTCGAATCCATTCCTTCGGAGTCGAACTTGACAGAGACAGTGTCGACTCCGTCCAGATTCACGTATCCGGACGGCAGGGTCACTTCAAACTCATAAGTCGTATCTATATCCAGCGTGGCGATATCTACATATCCGACGGTCCTTACCGCATCGGGATCCGCGGAACCTCCAGCGTAGGCGACTCTTATCCTTGACGGGGACAGAGTGTATTTCAGGATAGATGTGTCGAATCCGGAAGGAATATTTGAAAACTCTATATCAAACTCCAGCTCTCCCTCCTTATAGACAGGGATCAGGACCTCTGCGGTATCTGTGTCCATCCTGAGAAGGTCTGCGGATAATTCATTGTCATCAGCATCATATAAATGGATCTTCCCCGTCACGGTCGCAGATGATGACAGCGCACCTGACAGGATACCCTCTGCCGTCACTTTCCTGATCCTGTCCACGCTCTCTCTGCTTCCCACTATTGTCACCGTGGAAGGTGAAGCCACCATAGTTTGAGTGACATAACCGTCTGCAAGAGTGAATCCGGTTATGACAGGAGTGATCTGGAACCTCTTCATCTCCGATTCACCGAACGTGAGGACAAGACGAGCCGGAGATACCGACTTGATCTCGTAATCAAGCAGCTGGTTGTTCTTCGCGGCATTAAGCGTGATCGTGTAAGTACCCGCTTCTGCGACCTTGGAGAAATCAGGTGTTACGGTTATGCTGTCGGCTGTAAGACTTCCTATTATGCTTCTGTCGCCGGAAACGGTCACGCTTACCCTGTATTCCGTTTCACCGCTGTCTATAAGATCCAGTCCCAGCGACTGGTAGCTCGCTCCTGTGGAAGGAATGTCCACTGTTATATTGTCTATCGTTCTCGTGCTTATGCTGTTGACTGAAAGGGCAACGAAGCCCCATATGACTATCGCCAGCACAAGTGACAGGACCATAAGTTTCGGCCTGCTCGTCATCCAGTCAGAGAACAGATCTTTGAACCAGTCTTTCTTCACTTTATCAACCTCTTGAGACTAAACTTCTGATTCTCGTCTTCTTCCTTCTCCTTCGGCATCAGCTCCCTGGTCAGTATCCGGAGCGCTCCGGCCTTATCCAGATTCCTGATGATCACGCCGTTCTGCGCTATGGAGATGTAGCCGTTTTCTTCCGAGACGATGAGCGATACGGCATCAGTCACTTCCGTGATGCCGATGCCTGCACGGTGTCTCGTCCCCATCTCTTTGCTGATCTCGGTATTGTGTGACACGGGAAGAAGACATCCTGCCGCAGTCACCCTGTCTCCTCTGATGACCACCGCCCCGTCATGGAGCGGCGAGCCCTTGTAGAAGATATTTCCGATCAGTTCCTCTGAGATCTCTGCATCGATAACGGTGCCCGTGGCGATTATCTCGGTCAGCGGAGTCTCTTTCTCAAATACTATAAGCGCTCCGGTCATCGTGTTCGACATGTCGGCGGCGGCAGCGCAGATCTTCTCATATGCGGAAAGCATCCTGTTGCTGCTCTCCTCATCCAGCTTTATCGTGAACAGAGATCTTCCGAACCTTGCGCGTCCGACACGCTCCAGCATGCTTCTGAGCTCCGGCTGGAATATGACGACCATGACCACC
>JAFZZV010000160.1 GCA_017828855.1 Oscillospiraceae bacterium
CATGGAACAAGTCTGAATCCTATCAGCCACGACAGCAGGAATGCCGCTGCGGCAGTCACTATTACTGAAAGAATCATGTTTCGTCTCCGTAAAACACATTGATGACATCTTCAAGCGCCATTCCCCGGGATCCTTTGAACAGGACCGTATCCCCGGAAGCGGTGATCTCGGTGAGGTACTCTGCAAGCTCGTTCTTATCCGTGAAATGCATGACCTGCGGTGCGCCGGCTGCCTTGGCTGCTTCTGCTGTTAGCTTCGCCATCTCTCCATAGCAAAGGACCACATCGATACCAAGGCTGGCCGCGAGGATCCCTACCTTTCTATGCGCTTCCTCGGAAACAGATCCGAGCTCCAGCATATCTGCCAGAACGGCTATGCGCAGGCGTTCGCAGCTGAGATCCGACAGTATCCTCAGCGATGCCTCCATGGATTCGGGCGCTGCATTGTAACAGTCCTCTATAACCGTTATCCCCCTGACTTTCCTGAAGCGCTGCCGCATGCCGGCAGGCTGGTAATTGGAAAGGGCGGCGGCACACTTCTCCGGGTCGAATCCAAGCCTTGTGGCAAGAGCATATGCCGCAAGCGCATCCTTGACATTATGCAGACCTGAACAGGGGATCATCACCCGGAACGTCCCGAAATCGCAGTCGGAGATGGTAAACTCCGACGGGAATCCCTTTGAATAGATGTCTTTTGCCGCGACGTCATAACGGCGGTCTTCCGTCCCGAAAGTCACCACCGGCACAGGTATGCTGTCGATGGCTCCGGCAAGATAAGGGTCGTCTCCGTTAATGACGAGGAATCCGTCCCTGTCCATGCCGTCGGTTATCTCAAGCTTTGCCTTGAGTATATTCTCACGGGAGCCAAGCATCTCAATGTGCGAGACTCCTATATAGGTGATGATGCCGGCATGCGGTGCTGCGCACCGTGACAGCCTGCTGATCTCTCCCAGTCCGCTCATTCCCATTTCGAGGACTGCAAGACGGGTGTCGTCATCCATCCTGAATACGGTCTCCGGAAGCCCTATCTCATTGTTCCTGTTCTCGAAGTTCTTCAGCGTATTGCTGTCGAACGACTCGAAGATGGATGCGACCATCTCCTTCGTCGTCGTCTTCCCCACGGATCCGGTGACGGCAACTACAGTCGGATCAAACTGCCTCCTGTAGTTTCCCGCTATCGCACAGAGCGCATCTCTGGTATCGTTGACCGCGATGGTCCCATTCAAGCCTTCTCTTGTGACCACCGCAGCCACTGCCCCTCTCTCAAGAGCCTGAAGGGCATAGTCGTTTCCGTCAAAGTTCTCGCCTTTGATAGCCACAAAGACAGAACCGGGCGTCACCTTTCTGGAATCGGTGACCACGCTGCTCACAGGTATATCCGGGATCTCCGCATCGGTAAGCCCATTCATCAGGACTCTTAAACTGGTAGGTTTCATCGGGCTATTTTCTCCTCTGTAATTCTCGGTCGGGTCGACAGCCGGTCAGGCGTCGGTCATCTATCGTCGCTGATAGATGCTCCTTCGTCGTATTCCTTCAGATATCTATTCATGAACTCCGTGTCGCTCGGGTAATCCACGAAATCAAATCCGCGCGCCATATATGTTGAATCGCCCTTCCCCATCGCAATAACGACTCTTGGGCCGAGTGAGCGGTCGAGGATAGCTCTTTTTATGGCTTCCCCGCGGTCATCTATTATCTCAAACGGGCATTTGCTGATATTCGCCGCGATCTCGGACGATATCTTCTGCAGCGGCTCGATACCCGGGTCGTCTTCGGTCACCAGGATAAGGTCGCAGTATTTCTCGGCGGTGACGGGAAGATCCCTCCTCCGCATCTCAGCTCTTCCGCCTGCTGCTCCGAAGATCGCAACAAGTTTCTTCCCGGGATACTCGAACTGGGCCGATGTGAACGTCGCTTCGTAACTGAGCTGGTTGTGTGCATAGTTCACGATGCCGATCACTTCGCCGTCTCTGCTGGAGAACACCTCGTTCCTGCCGGGAGCATGTGCCTCAGCAAGTCCTGAGACCACGCATTGTTCAGGTACTCCCAGCACATATGCCATAGCAATCGATGCGAGCGCGTTTGATACGTTAAAGATGCCGGGCATGGAGAGCGAGAAGTCCGTCTCGTAATCCGGTGTCCTCACATGGAATGCCGTACTGTGTCCTTCCTTATGTATGCAGGAGCAATATATATCATCCTCAGGGCGGGATCCGAACGTGACGATCCTCGTCCTGCCAGTCCCATACTCCATTATCCTGTCGAAATGATCGCTTTCAGAGTTAACGCACACGCAGTCGGATACATCAAAGATCCTGAGTTTGGAGCTGAAGTAATCCTCAAAATCGCTGTGCTCCACAGGGCTGATGTGATCGATGCCTATATTCAGGAAACATCCCACGCTGAACCGTATGCCTTCGACGCGCTCATATTTGAGAGCCTGGCTCGAGACCTCAAGGACCATATGGGAAATGCCGGAATCTGCCGCATTGCGGCAGTGGCGGTACACGTCTATCGGTTCAGGGGTCGTGAGATGCGATTCGAACTTTTCCTTTCCGTCATATGTGAGGATAGTCGAGACTATCGCCGTTTCAGGTCTGGAGGTCTCCTCCATCCACCTGTTCAGTATACTGTTGAGAAAATGGGATGTAGTGCTCTTTCCCTTGGTTCCGGTTATGCCTGCCATAATCAGTTCAGACGGAGCATCTTCAAAGAACATCCTTGCGGTAAGCGCCATCGCGTGTCTCACGTTGTTGACGAGGATGAACGGTTCCGCTCCATCGATGCGGGATTCACCGATGCAGGCGACTGTGCCTGAGGAAAGAGCCTGGACAGCATATCTCGGCTGAAAATTGGCTCCTTTGCATATGAACAGAGTCTGAGGCGTGACTTCCCTTGAGTCACAGGTCAGGTTCATTATCTCGACGGAGGAGATCTCGTCACTAAGATCACAGACCGGGTCGAGACTGTTCTTTCTCAGCATCTCCAGATATTCGGACAATCTGTAATACATTTTTTCATCTCCTTGTTGTGATCTGTCGGATCTGTATCTCAGTCATTCGTATCGGAAAGGATGAAACTGACCTCGATGAGCGTGCCTTCCTGCACAGACTCTCCGGGAGTAATGCTCTGGCTCCTCGCCTCGGCATACCCCGACGTTGATCCACTGACCCTGAGATTAAGTCCCAGCGATTCGAGCACAGACCTGACATAAGATTCCGTATATCCGTTCAGGTCCGGAACAGTAACATATTTCGGCTCTGATTCATCAGTATACAGTATCACCGTGGATCCTTTCGGCATGGAGGAACCGCCCTGCGGCGACTGCGAAACAACGGTAGTCCCGTCCCCATCCACAGTTATATTCAGGCCTTCGCTCTGCAGCTGTGCCTTTGCGCTTGTGAGGCTCAGCGAAGTGACATACGGCACCCAAACGTCCACGGAGTCAAGCTCATCATCGCTGTATACAGCTTCCACTCCCAGATAAGGCAGCGTATATGACATTACGTTCGCAACGACCGGAGCGACGATGTTTCCGCCGTAGGTGGAGTAACTGTGTGCTCCGTCATACAGGATCAGGCAGATGACCTGAGGAGAATCGGCTGGCCCGAATGCACAGAAGGAAGAAACGAAATCCCCTGAATCGCTGTTGAGCTTTTCAGCCGTTCCGCTCTTGCCTCCCAATCTGAATCCGGAAAGGTATGCATTGCTGTTCTCCGCAACCTTCTCAAGGACCTGACACATCGTTCTGGACGTCTCCTGGCTGATAACCTGCCTCTTCACAGTGGATCCGGTCTGACTCACTATATTTCCGTTCGAGTCCAGGATCTCCCTGACAACATGAGGCTCGACGAGATACCCTCCGTTGACTGCAGCTGCGACAGCGGTGACTAGCTGGATAGGCGTGATCGAGTTCGACTGCCCGAACGAGCAGCTTGCGAGCTCTACCGGTCCCATCTGCTCAGCGGTATAGAAACTGCTTCCCGACTCTGCGGGAAGATCTATTCCCGTGCGCTCCGTGAGTCCGAACGCCTTGAAGTAGCTGTAAAAGATCTCACGGCCCATGGTGAGGCCCATCTGCATAAAGGCAGAGTTGCAGGAGTTAATCGTGGCTTCGGTGAAGTCCTCGTCGCCGTGGGCATATGATCTTGCGTCGTCGATGTATATGTCGCCATAGACGTTGTAACTGCCGTAGCACCGGAACCTGCTGCTCAGCGTAAAGGTCCCGCTCTCCAGTGCTGCGCTTGCGGTCACGACCTTGAAAACGGATCCGGGTTCGTAGATGTCGCTGATGGCCTTGTTGCGCCACTGGTATTCCTGGGCATTCTTGAGGGCAGCAAGATACTCTTCCTCATCGGTGATGGACTCCAGACCGCTGCTCAGCATCTCGGTATATATCTCAAGCGGGTCGTTCGGATCGAAATCCGGCTTGGAAGCCATGGCATAGATCGACCCGTCATTGACGTCCATCACTATACCGCAGGCATAATTGGACACGTTGTGCTCCTTGACCGCCTCATCCAATGCCTGCTCGAGGTATCTCTGTATGTTGGCATCAATGGTCAGGACAAGGTTGTACCCGTCTTCGGCATCGGTCATGGATTCCATGCGGTAATACATGTTCTTACCCTTGGCGTTGACCGCAGTGAGTATCCTGCCTGAGATCCCCGACAGATACTGCTCATAGTATGCCTCAAGGCCGTACAGCCCGTTGTTGTCCGTACCTACGAAACCGAGCACCTGAGACGCCAGGTTCCCATAAGGGTAATATCTCTTTGTATCCTGAGTGAACGTGATGCCGTAGATGTCCTCTTCGTCGATAAACTTCTCGATCTCGTCCTTTACGGGCTTATCCACCTTCCGCTTTATTATGCTGTAGTAACTGTCCTCTTTGCACTTGCTGAGGACGGTATCATAGGGAACATCAAGCTTCTCACTGAGGAAAGCTGCGATCTTTTCGTGGTCTTCCTCATCGGTGTGGTTTGGATCCAGTGCGACTGTCCATACTGTCGCGCTTCTCGCGAGGATATTCATGTTCGCATCATATATCGTGCCTCTGTCCGCGAAGATGGTTGTGTCTCTGAGCTGCTGCGACGTGGCCAGTTCGCTGTAGTATTCATGCCTTATCAAAGAAATATACGCAAGTCTTACGATCAGCACCATGAATAGGACCACAACGGTTCCGGTCAACCATATCAGGTTGCGCCTCATGTTAACTGTTCGGGACTTGCGTCGTTTTTTTCTGGCCATATATGATTGTCTCCCGTGACGGAAAAAGTCCGAGAACTAGTTCTCAAAGAACTGTATCACGGTTGACAGAAAAGACGATACGTTCAGTTGAGGAGACTCGGTATCCTCGGCAACGATCTTGTTGCTGTTCTCGAGGTTGACGTACTCGATCTGAGCTGGAGAGAGCTTTATGAGACCGAGTTCATTTTCCGCATACTCTTCGGCTCTTTTCAGGGAGACCATGCTCTCTATCTGGTAGTCGAGGAACACGTTTTCGCTTTGGATCTCGACCAGTTCAGAATTCTTTTTCTCGATCATCGATTTTGTTTTTGTAAGCAGCATATTGCTATAGACAGTATACACTGCAAGGACAACAACGACAACCGTAAGCGCCACGAGCTGTTTGACGAATTTCCTGTCAGCAGCAGCGCGCAGTTCATCCCCTGTCCTGATCACGCGTATCCTTTCACGTCTCGGCGCGCTCTCAAAACGATCGATATCGTAAGCGGTGTTGGTTGCCATTGTTTTGCGAATCCTTTATATTTTTTCGATTATTCTCAGTTTTGCGCTTCTGGAGCGTCTGTTGTCAGCCAGTTCAGCGTCATCCGCGGTTATCGGCTTTTTCGTAATTGCTCTGGCTTTCGGTGTTCCTCCGCACACACAGACAGGGAACTCAGGAGGACAGGTGCACCCTGTCATCTTCTTTGCAAAGAACTGTTTCACTATCCTGTCTTCCACCGAATGGAAAGTGATTACGCAGAATCTGCCTTTAGGTGCGAGAAGCTCGAATATTCCATCCAGGCCTTCAGACAGCGCATTCATCTCGTCGTTTACCGCGATGCGCAGCGCCTGGAATGTCTTTCTTGCCGGATGCTTTTCCTTCCTCCTCACTGACGGAGGAAGCGCGGAGGTGACTATCTCGCTCAGACGCGTGGTACTGTCGATCCATTCCGCCTGTCTTGCCGAGATTATCTTGTCTGCGATCTGAGCGGCATACCGCTCTTCACCGTATTCTCTGAGGATCGAGCACAGATCTTCAAATGAAGAGTTGTTTACAATATCGGCAGCAGTCTGACCGCTGTCGGACATTCTCATGTCGAGCTGACCCTCTTTGTTGTATGAAAAACCGCGTTCCGGCGTATCGAGCTGATGCGACGATACTCCAAGGTCCAGCAAAGCTCCGTCTATCTTCCCTGCGTACTCCGGCAGCACGTTCAGTGCGTCTCTGAAATCCGAAAGGATGACCCTGACATTCGGAAACTGCTGCAGCCTTTCGGAAGCTGCGCTGACCGCCTCGGGATCCCTGTCCAGGCAGATCAGCTGACCGTCTTCAAACAGTTCCGAAGCGATGCGGAATGAATGACCTCCGCCACCGACGGTTCCGTCCAGATAGATCCCGTTCTTCTTTATGTCCAGACCGGACAGTGTCTGTTCCAGCAGGACCGGCACATGCTCGAATCCTTCCATCAGATGCCGTTCTCCTCAAGCCGCTCTTCGAATGACTTGCTGTCATAACCTTTTTTGGTCTCCAGCCACCTGTCTTTGTCCCAGATCTCAGCTCTGTCCATGACACCTATCACCGCAACGTCTTTGCTGAGGTTGGCATTATCCCTGAGATTCTGCGGGAGGAGTATGCGTCCCTGCTTGTCAGGCTCGACCATACATGCGTTCGGAAAAATAAA
>JAFZZV010000012.1 GCA_017828855.1 Oscillospiraceae bacterium
GCGCTGGCAGCAAGAGACAGTCCTCCGCCGACAAGAAGCACCAATACTGCAAGGACAGCTATCGTCGACTTAAGTGAAAGCTTGTTCTCCCTGCTGTCTTCGGCGCTGACTTCCTTGAGAAGCTCAGGCCGTACCTCATATATGAACAGCAGGACTGCTGAGGTGATCAGACCTTCGACGAGTCCGATGGCGAGATGGATCGGGAGCATCAGTCCGAGGAACGTACCGAAAGGCAGTGATGTGATGCCCGAGAGAGTCGTCTCTACCGCTACGGACCCGGCTCCAAGCTGCAGTGTCAGCACGCAGCCGAGGATCGATGCAAGGACGATCTTGATCCGGTTCGCTGCGTCTCTGCCCTTGCTTGCGAAGAGGCTGCTGTTCATGATCGGTCTATAGATCAGGAAATAACCCACAAAGCAGCCGTAGAAGGCCATATTCCAGATATTGGCACCCAGCGCCATCAGGCCTCCGTCGGCAAAGAAAAGACACTGTATCACCAGTACCGCTATCATCGACAGGAATCCGGCGTACGGACCCAGCAGCGCTGACAGCAGCATTCCTCCGCACAGATGCCCGGAGGAACCTGTTCCCGGAATAGTATAGTTGATCATCTGTCCCGCAAAGACAAGGGCTGCAGCCACCGCCATCGTAGGAAGCCTTTTTGATGTATCTTCCAGTCCGGTATTCTCTTCTTTCCTGAGTTTGTGGATGGATATTCCGGCGACAGTGCCGGATGCCACGTACATCGTTGCCGCCACTGCAGGCGCCAACAAAGCATCAGCCATATGCATGTTTCTTCCTCCTTTGAAGACCGTTCCTTCAGTTGATATCTCTGATATCATCAACTGCCGGAAACTCTGCAAAACAAAAAAGACATGTCATCCTTCTGGATAATGACATGCCTTCTGTACACGTTAGTTTGTTTATGTTCGTATCAATAAGCGTTCAGAGACTTCAGCCTCCGCTGCATTTCTTCATGAAATACATGAAAAGGATATCATCCTCAGCGTTCCGATGTCAATCATCAGCCTGCCGATGCTGATCACGCGTGTGACAGTTCCGGGAAATACAGTCTGTCCCTCTCGATTGACCTGAGCGCTTCGCCAAGATAGAAGAGCCTGTAGTCATCCGAACCGTCATACTCCTCCGGTTCACACAGGTACATGTCCTCTTCCATGGGAACGTATCCCAGCAGGCAGCCTCCGTCCCCGGTATCCATGCGCCTCAGGATCTCTTCCAGAGGCATTCTTTTCCCGCACAGGACCGACTTGAGCACAGTGCACTCACCCTGCATATCCGAAACGATGAAACAGTCCAGGTCGTCAGAATAGTACACATCATCCAGGCCCGCCGTATAGAACATCTGCAGGCCGTACCTGTTCAGCTGCTCGAACGAAGACTGAGGCGCACTGTTCCGGACCAGGTCAAGGTATCTGTCCCTGAGCTCATCTCCTCCGTCCTTTACCGCCCTGAATCCGCTTTTCTCCTTCCCCTGACTGCAAAACCCTTTCTTGACGCGGTACCTGTACTGGTTTTCCGTATCGAATCCCATCTTTTGGTAGAAGCCTGTCGCATTCAGGTTTCCGAACAGGTATATCCCGTCACACCGTCCTTCATACTCGCTGATAACGTGCTTTATCAGTTTCGCCGCGAGACCGCGCCTGCGGTACGCTTCATCCGTCATGACCGTACCGATCTGTATGTAGTGTCTCAAAAAGCCGTTCTGCATGAACTCCATCCGGTTCGCGGAAACATTGGAGACTATCTTTCCGTCTTCCTCAAAGGAATAAGGGATGTAGTCGCCTTCGAAAAAGCCGTTTGTGACCCAGTCTTCAAAGTCAAACCCGAATGTCTTCTGCGTCAGATCGTTCAACATATGACGATATGAGCTGTCAAGCATGTATCCGCTGATAAGTTCCATTCGTAATATCGTGCTCCTTTCTCCCGGTACTGCCGTTATCGGTGCCCTTCGCATCACCGGCTGACCGTCTCCTGTTTTTTTACTGTTCCACTGTGTTTTATCAGGTCTATTTCATATCAAATATGATATCATTATGAACGAGGTCATATCAGAAAAAAAGAGTCTTCGGACACAGGAGGAAGAATGAGATACAACTTTGATGAAGTGGTAGACCGCATCCATGAGGACGGTAGTTATTCCAGCAAGTGGAGCAGCGACGGCAGGATGGCCTCGATGTTCCTTACTGATGAGCTTCCGGAAGACAGGCTCTGTTTCTTCGTTGCGGATATGGATTTCCGCTGCGCGCCTCAGATCACCGAGGCTCTTGTAAAGGAAGCTCAGCACGGCATTTTCGGATATTCTTCCGTGCCGGCTGAGTACTATGAAGCTGTATGCCGCTGGATGAACGACCGTTTCGGCATGAACGTCAAGAAGGACGAGATCTTCACGGCACACGGTGCACATGACGCCATCGTTCAGGCGATCGAGAAGCTTACAAAGGTCGGTGACGGAGTCATCGTCCCCCGCCCCACATATTACTACAGCAGCGACGTCATGGGAGTCGGCAGGCATTATGTCGGATTCCAGATGAAGAATGACAACGGATACTACACTTTCGACTGGGATACTTTCGAGGCTCTCTGCAAGGAGTCTCAGAACACCATGGCGATCTTCCAGCAGCCTCACAACCCAACGGGACGCACCTGGACGGACGATGAGATCAGAAGGATCGCTTCCATCTGCCGTGAGAACAACGTCATCATGGTCTGCGACGATGTCCACATGGACATAAAGAGAAAAGACGTCGAGATCCACCCGTTCATCAATGTCGTAGGTCCCGAAGGCATCGTCATGATCACCGGCATCAACAAGACCTTCAACCTGGCAGGTCTTGCCGTAACTAACACCATTATCCAGGATCCCGAACTGCGTGAGAGATGGGGACGTTCCATGTCCATGGTCTCCCCGTTCGGCATCCGCGCCTGCATCACCGCGTACACTCAGTGCGATGACTGGGTCGACGAGCTCAATGACTACCTTGATGACTGCATCGACTACGTAGTTGACCGCTTCCATAATGAGCTTCCAAAGGTCAAAGTATGGAAGCCGGAAGGGACCTACATCCTCTGGCTCGACTTCACCGACTGCGGTTTCACCAATGACGAACTGAATGAGAGGATCGCCGGAAAAGCGCATATCGGTCTTTCCGACGGAGCAGGTCTTGAACCTCCTGCAGGAACTCTTTTCCGCAGGCTCTGCGTTACTTCCCCCAAGAGCGTCCTCAAGGAAGCTATGGACCGTCTGGTAAGCGTGCTCAGCTGATCCTGGATCCTGCGCGTTGTATACTCAGCGCAGTCAAAAATGTAATTTCAAATAATTGGGGCTCTCACCGATCGGTGAGAGCCCTTGTTCTTTCCCGTTATCTGCAAAAACTGTCTGATATGCTGCCGGTCTGTGATCCCGCCGGAGGACTTACTTTCAGCGGATATCCTCCGGATGTCTCTGTCTTATTTGAACAACAGCGGCAGGAATGCCCTCA
>JAFZZV010000161.1 GCA_017828855.1 Oscillospiraceae bacterium
TCTGACCGCAAGGTCAAGGATCTCTCCGACTTTAGATATGCCTTTTCCGTAGATTATATCGAACTCTGCTTCCCTGAAAGGAGGAGCGACCTTGTTCTTTACTACTCTGACCTTTGTCCTGTTTCCGTAGAACTCCGAGCCATTCTTCAGCGTCTCGATGCGTCTGACGTCCAGTCTGACGGAAGAATAGTACTTAAGCGCACGGCCACCGGGAGTTGTCTCAGGGTTCCCGTATGAAACGCCGATCTTCTCTCTCAGCTGGTTTATGAAGATACAGACACAGTTGGATTTGCTTATGACGCTGGTAAGTTTCCTGAGTCCCTGGGACATCAGGCGCGCCTGCATTCCGACATGCGAATCGCCCATCTCGCCTTCTATCTCAGCCTGTGTGGTCATGGCGGCGACAGAGTCGATGACGATGACATCGATGGCGTTGCTCCTGGCGAGGGCTTCCGCGATCTCCAGTGCCTGCTCGCCTGTGTCCGGCTGGGACACCAGCAGAGTGTCGAGATTTATCCCCAGGTTGCTCATGTATATCGGATCCAGAGCGTGCTCGACATCGATGTATGCTGCTTCCCCGCCTGCTTTCTGTGCCTCTGCGACGACGTGAAGCGCAACTGTAGTCTTTCCGGAGCTCTCAGGTCCGAATATCTCAACGATCCTTCCTCTGGGAAGTCCTCCTATTCCAAGTGCGATATCCAGTGAAAGAGACCCTGAAGGTATCGACTCGATGTTAAGTGATGAGTTTGCGCCGAGCTTCATGATAGTACCTTTTCCGTAGGTCTTATCAAGCTGCGCGATCACCGTCTCCAATGCTTTCGCTTTGTCTGCCATTTCTTTCTCCTAAAGATAAAAAGATCTCTCAAACTAGTGTTAAGAATAACATTGAACCTGCTTATATTCAAGCATTCCGGGACTCCCGGGCATGGTCGCAGATGTCATTGAGACAGCAGTTCCCACACTGCGGACGCCTTGCTATGCAGACCGCCCTTCCGTGGAGCACGAACCTGTGACACAGATCGTTCCCCTTCTCAGGTTCAACGATCTTTCTTAACTGCTTCTCTACCTGATCCGGCTTCGTCGAATCCGTGAGACCGAGCAGATTCGAGATCCTGATGCAGTGCGTATCGCATACTATCGCCGGTTTCCCGTAGATATCTCCCACTATCAGATTCGCGGATTTCCTTCCTACTCCGGGAAATCGAAGGAGCGTATCTATATCATCTGGCACTCTTCCGCCGTATTCTCCGCATAGCATCTTCATGGAAGCTAGGATATCTCTGGTCTTAGAGGCACCGAGACCGCACGGCTTTACGATCTCAAACACATCCTCATATTCAGCAGCTGCGAGCTTCTCGGCTGTGGGATATTTCTCGAAAAGATCTTTCGTGACCACATCCACTCTTGCATCCGTGCACTGTGCGGCCAGCCTTACCGAGACCATCAGCTGCCATGCGTCTTCATAAGATAAGGTACACTCCGCTACCGGATACTCGGCTTCCAGTCTCTCGACTACAATGCCGGCTTTTTCCTTAAGGTCCATTATCTGCGGGCTCCAATTACATAATACAATATAGTTTGTACATATTACTGTACAATGAGATATTTTTATCTATCAAATCAAAAAGATGTTATCATTATTAAAGATTATACTTCGAATATACTTCAGAGGTCATAGCATGGAAAGATCCCCTCTTGCATCCCTTCTTCGTCCGGAAACTCTCGACGATGTTTTCGGACAACATCATCTTTTGGACCGGGGACAGGTCTTCAGAGAAGCGATCGAATCCGGTTCCGTGCCAAATATGATATTCTACGGACCGTCAGGAGTCGGCAAGACCACCGTGGCGAATATCATCGCGAAGAACAGCAACATGCAGCTGTACAGGCTCAATGGCACGTCATCATCCATAGCGGATATAAAGAGCGCTATCGAAGACTCCAAGACGCTGATGGGCATTAACGGCGTTCTGATCTATCTTGATGAGATCCAGTATTTCAACAAGAAACAGCAGCAGTCCCTGCTTGAGGTGGTGGAGAACGGCGACGTGACTCTCATCGCTTCTACTACGGAGAACCCGTATTTTTACGTATACAACGCGTTGCTGTCAAGATGCACTGTGTTCGAATTCAAGCCTCTGGACTGGAGAGATACCCTCCTTGCCATAGACAGGGCTCTTGAGAGACTGAGCTCCTCAGAAGGTGTACATTACACAATAGATGATGACGCCAGAGAGCATCTCGCGAGAAGCGCGGGAGGAGATGTGAGGCGCGCGCTGAACGCCCTTGACTTCATCTCGGTGGCCGTAAGCCCCGAGGACGGCGTCAAACACATCACTATGGATCAGATCAGCCAGGTGACCTCGCTCTCCTACGGGAGGTATGATAAGGACGGCGACGAGCACTTCGACCTCGCCTCTGCGCTGATGAAGTCTCTGAGAGGCAGTGATCCCGATGCCGCAGTCCATTATCTCGTCAGATTCCTCGAAGCCGGTGACATCATAACTCCATCAAGAAGACTTCTCTGCTCCGCATGCGAGGATATCGGGCTCGCCCATCCTCAGGCTATAGCAGTAGTGAATGCATGTGTACAGGCCGCTGAGCATCTCGGTCTGCCGGAAGCCTATCTCCCCCTGACCGAGGCAGCCATATATCTTGCCACTCTGCCAAAATCGAACTCGCTCACCGAGGCATATTATCTGGCCAGCGAGGATTATAAGGCCGGAAAGGGAAAAGGATTCCCCAGAGCGATGCAGAACGTGCATTATGACTCCGCTGAAGTCGCTGATAAAGGGCAGAACTACCTGTACCCGCACTTATACGAAAACCACTGGGTCAGCCAGCAGTACCTTCCCGATGATCTGGTCGGAACGCAATACTACAAGCCCGGAGACAACAGGACCGAGCAGGCGGCAAAGAATTACTGGGACAACATAAAAAACAAATAGCACGGGAAAACATGCGCTCTGGAGGACGATCGTCCTCCAGAGCTTTCTTGTTAATCCCAGAGTCTGTCGGGATACTGACCGTCCGCTTTCATCTGAGTGATCGCCTTCTTGAGATCCGGCAGGTCATCAGTATAGGTGACTCCGTGCCAGCTGTCCTCACAGGTAAGGACTTCCACGGTACATGTCCCGTCCGCTATCTGATCGTTCACTACGCTCGGTAGATAGTACTCATACTTTATCGGGTCCTTTTTCAGTCCTTCAGCCAGATGTGCAGGAAACCTTCTCCACAGTTCCTTTGACATATCGGAAGAGAAACCCCAGAAGTTCATTGAAACGATGGTGTCTCCGCTTATGGGAGTCATGCTTCCATCCTCGGCCCTGTATTCTGCATCGTTTCCGCTTGGATATATCTCTGTCCTTTCAACGACACCCGTAAGAAGACCTCTGTCAACAAAACACTGGCCTCTGGCGACAGACCCGTTTTCGGTCAGAGTGTTCCTCAGTCTGAATCCTACCATGGCATATCTGCCGCTGACATCCTCTTTTTTCAGGAAACTGTAGATCATCTCAAATGCGGAACGCCCGTAGAAATCATCCGCGTTTATGACTGCGAACGGTGCATCGATCACATCCCTGCAGCATGCAACTGCGTGTCCTGTTCCCCACGGTTTCTGGCGTCCTTCCGGTACCGAGAACCCGTCAGGAAGATCATTGACGTCCTGAAACACGTATTTGACATCAAAAAAGCTCTCTATCCTGTCTCCTATGCTCTCTCTGAAATCTTTCTCTATCTCATGCTTTATGACGAAGACGACTCTTTTGAAGCCGGCTCTTCTCGCATCAAACAGAGAATAGTCCATTATTATCTGCCCGCAGTCATCTACCGGCGTAATCTGCTTCAGGCCTCCGAATCTGCTTCCCATTCCGGCAGCCATGATCACAAGGACAGGTTCATTCATCAATCGTATCCTCCTGAAGAGTAGTAATATCAATAGCATCCCATTCGGAATCTGCCAGGGCGTTTTTGAACCCGTAGTAATCCGAAGAGAAGAACAGCAGCAGCATGAGCATGAGCACCGACGGAACGATAAGAAGTTCCGAGAACCACTTCACAAGGCCTGTGTTCCTGATGACGATGCTGACAGCACCGAACAACAGCACGATAATGCCTGCGGAGATCCTCGTGTGATAGAACAACCGGTTCCGGACAGAAAGACAAACTGCCTGTGATTCGTCCACTGCAGCTACCGCTTTTGCCCTGTTCAGTGCTATGTCGTCCGGGTCCATATCGTCGGAGATCAGGAGCGTATCGCATTTCTCTTTGTATTCAGCCGTCCTGAGATCCAGATCGTCCATCGCATCGTCATATCTGTTGCGCAGGCGGTATATCTTCCGTGACCTGAA
>JAFZZV010000013.1 GCA_017828855.1 Oscillospiraceae bacterium
ACGGAGTGGATCTTTTCGGATTCTACTCGGAGAAGGAGCGTGACGCGTTCAGGCTTCTCTGCAGCATCAGCGGAGTCGGGCCGAAACTGGCGCTCTCAGTGCTGTCGACATATGACCCCGACCGGCTGTCGCTCCTCATTGCGAGCGGCGACGCGAAAGCTGTCACGGCGTGCCCGGGAGTCGGTCCGAGGCTCGCCCAGAGAATAGTCAATGAGCTGAAGGAGAAGATCCTGCAGCTTGATATAGAAGGGATCGGGGAGGTGGTCTCCGCTGTGGACAGCAGTTCGTCTTCGTCGGAAGCGGTCGCGGCGCTGATCTCTCTCGGCTTCTCGCATTCCGAGGCAGCCACGGCAGTAGCCGGCCTTTCGCCTGACCTCAGCACGGAAGACATGATAGCATCCGCTCTCAGATCACTCGCTACAAGGAACTGACAGATGGACGTATATTTTGATGACAGAATAATAGAGCCTGATTACATGGAGGAGGATGCGGAGACGTCGATGACGCTGCGCCCGCTGACGCTCGACGAGTTCGTCGGTCAGCCGCAGCTCAAGGAGAATCTCTCCGTCAGCATCCAGGCGGCAAAGAACAGGGGCGAGTCGCTGGACCACATACTGTTCTACGGGCCTCCCGGACTCGGCAAGACCACGCTTGCGCAGATCGTGGCGAGGGAGATGGGCGTCAACATCCGCGTCACGTCAGGTCCGGCGATAGAGAAACCCGGCGACCTGGCCGCTATTCTGACCAGTCTCTCCCAGGGGGACATACTGTTCATTGACGAGATACACCGGCTCTCGCGCCAGGTCGAGGAAGTTCTCTATCCCGCGCTGGAAGATTTCTCGCTCGACATCATCATCGGCAAGGGCCCTGCGGCGCGCTCGATCCGCATAGACCTCAAGCCGTTCACTCTGATAGGTGCAACGACCAGATCCGGCATGATCTCGTCGCCGATGAGAGACCGTTTCGGCATGCTGCTCAAACTTGACATGTATTCGCCGGAAGACCTCGCAAGGATCGTAGTGAGATCTGCGGGGATACTCGGTCTGCCCATCACAGACCCGGACGGGCCTCTTGAGATCGCGAAAAGATCGAGGGGAACGCCCAGGATCGCAAACAGGCTGCTCAAACGTGTGAGGGACTACAGCCAGGTGCTTGGCGACGGTAGCATAAACCGCGAGACGGTGGACATGACCCTCAGGAAGATGGGCATCGATGAGCTCGGGCTGGACAGCCTCGACAGGCGTCTGCTTGAAGCGGTGATCACTAACTACGGCGGAGGCCCTGTCGGTCTGGAGACCATCGCAGCCATGCTCGGTGAGGATGCCGGGACACTGGAGGATGTGTGCGAACCATACCTGATGCAGATAGGGTTCCTGACCAGGACTCCCCGCGGCAGGTGCGTAACACCTTCTGCATACAGTCATCTCGGTATCAGGTACAGGAACGATCTCAGCGACCAGCAGACATCTCTTTTTGAGTGACGGGAGAACAGATGAGAGCAGCTCAGGGCTGGAATGACTATGAACTGATCGACGCCTCCTCGGGCAACAGGCTCGAGAGGTGGGGCGGTCATGTTCTTGTTCGTCCCGATCCGCAGGTGATATGGAACACCGAGAAGAGGGACAGACGATGGGATGATGCCGACGCGGTCTATCACAGATCATCGAACGGCGGAGGTTCCTGGGAGTACAGGCATAGTCTTCCGGATGAGTGGCAGATAGAGTGGAACGGCATAAAACTGTACGTCACGCCGACCAATTTCAAGCATACCGGCGTATTTCCGGAGCAGGCGGCGAACTGGGCTGTCTACGAAGAGCTGATCGGTTCTTCCGGAAGAGAGATAAAGGTTCTCAACCTCTTCGGGTATACAGGAGCTGCTACTCTCGCGTGTCTCAGGGCAGGCGCATCCGTCTGCCATGTGGACGCAAGCAAGGGGATGGTAGCACAGGCCAGGCGAAATGCAGCACTCAACGATATGAGCGGGCTGCCCTGCAGATGGATAGTGGATGACTGCATGAAATTCGTTCTCAGGGAGGCAAGGCGCGGCAGCAGATATGATGCCGTGATCATGGATCCTCCGAGTTACGGAAGAGGTCCGTCCGGTGAGGTGTGGAAATACGAGGACGACATCTTTGACCTCGTCACGGCGTGCGTCGGGATACTGAGCGATGATCCGCTTTTCTTTGCGCTTAACAGCTACACGACCGGCATATCGCCGTCGGCATCCGGCTACCTTTTGTCGGAAGCCATGAAAACGTTCCCCGGCGATGTCCGTTCGGACGAGATAGGGCTGACGGTCTCCCGCACCGGCTTTGTACTGCCATGCGGAAACACATCTTTATATATCAAGAGGTAAAAGTGAACGATCTGATCCGATTTGAAAAAGTGTCATTCTCCTACGGCACGAACAATGTGCTGGATTCCATCGATCTGTCGGTGGAGGAGGGAGAGTTTCTTGCGGTCCTGGGCTATAACGGCTCGGGAAAGTCCACTCTTGCCAAGCTTATAAACGGCATACTGCTTCCCACGGAAGGAAAGGTCTATGTCGACGGGATGGACACATCTGACGAGACCAAGCTGTCCGAGATAAGGAAGACAGCGGGAATGGTGTTCCAGAATCCCGACAACCAGATAGTCGCTACTATCGTTGAGGAAGATGTCGCTTTTGCCCCTGAGAACCTCGGACTTGACCCTGCGGAGATACGCCAGAGGGTGGATGAAGCCATTCAGGCAGTCGGCCTTGAGAAACATATTAAGGATGCTCCGCACAAGCTCTCCGGAGGACAGAAGCAGAGAGTCGCTATTGCCGGAGTGCTTGCGATGCAGCCCAGGTGCATAATACTTGATGAGCCGACAGCTATGCTCGACCCTAAGGGCAGGAGCCTTGTCATGGGCGTTATAGAACGGCTCAACCGCGAAAAGGGGATAACGATCATCCTGATAACTCATTTCATGGAGGAGGCCGCCCTGGCAGACAGGATACTGATCCTGTCTGACGGAAAGGTCGCAGAGAACGGACCGCCCAAGGAGGTTTTCTCAAGAAAGGACCGCATGATCTCGCTTGGACTCGAGGTGCCTCCCGTAACCGACCTTACCCTGAGGCTGATCGACAACGGGCTTCCTCTCGAAAAGGACATCATCAGACCGGAGGAACTCGTGGAAGCGCTTCTCAGCATTAAGGAGGCCGCACATTGAGCACACTAAGACTCGACAACGTCGGCTTCACCTATCAGAAGGGGATGCCGGATGAAAAGGTAGCCGTTTCCGGAGTCTCTCTCACTTTTGATGAGGGCGATTTCATCGGTATCATCGGTCATACGGGAAGCGGAAAGTCCACCCTGATCCAGATGCTTAACGGATTGCTCCGCCCGACGACCGGTCACGTCTATATAGACGGTGACGATATCTGGGACGACAGATCCAAGCTCAGGGAGAAGAGGTTCAAGGTCGGACTCGTTCTGCAGTATCCCGAGTATCAGCTGTTTGAGGAGACCGTGAGGAAAGACATCGCTTTCGGACCGAGGAATCTGGGCCTGAGCGAGGAAGAGATACAGAGCCGTGTGGAAGAGGCGGCGCATTACCTCAGGATCCCGGAGAAACTTCTGGACAGGTCTCCGTTTGATATTTCCGGAGGTGAGAAGCGCAGGGCAGCTATAGCAGGCGTGCTCGCAATGCGTCCCGAGGTGCTCGTGCTCGATGAGCCTACCGCCGGACTTGACCCCAGGGGAAGAAGGGACATCCTGGACGTCATACGGAACTATCATGAAAACGAAAAAAAGACAGTCATCCTGGTCTCGCATTCCATGGACGACGTCGCTAGATATGCAGGGAAAGTGCTTGTCATGAATGCGGGAGGAGTGTTCTTCTATGACCGCGTCGACGAGGTGTTCAAGCACGCTCTTGAGCTCAGGGAGACCGGACTCAACATCCCGACCGTCACCGATATCCTGCTGACCCTCAGGGAGAGGGGAATGGATGTTGATACCGACATATATACACCTTCCGGCGCAGCGGAGACCATCACCGGATACTTCAGAGGGGAGGAGTCAAAATGAGAGATATCACCCTCGGACAGTATATAAACGGCGATTCGGTCATACACCGCCTTGATCCCAGGGTCAGGCTGATCCTGACGCTCGTATATATCATCATGCTCTTCCTTCTCAAGAGCATTCCACAGATGATAATGGCGCTGGTGCTCATCCTTTCTGCATATGCGCTCGTCAGGATCCCCATGAAGATGCTGTTCAAGAGCCTTAAGCCCATCATACCTATAGTGCTCTTCACATCTGTCCTCAACATGTTCTTCATCGGCGGTGACGAAGTCTTCTCTTTCTGGAAGTTCTCCGTGACCAGGCAGGGCATCTATTACGCCGTGATGCTCTCTCTCAGGGTCATATGCCTGCTTGCGGGCTCGTCACTGCTCACATACACATCCACGCCCATTGAGCTTACCAGCGCTCTGGAACTGCTCTTTATGCCGCTTGCGAAGATCGGCCTTCCCGTAAACGATCTGGCAATGATGATGACGATAGCGCTCAGATTCATCCCCACTCTGCTGGAGGAGACAGACAAGATCATGGCGGCGCAGAAATCCAGAGGCGCCAACCTGGATACCGGCAACTTCATAGAGAGGGTGCGCGCCCTCACGCCGATACTTATACCTCTTTTCGTGTCTGCTTTCCGGCGTGCAGATGAGCTTGCGCTCGCAATGGAATGCCGCTGCTACAACGGCGGAGAGGGGCGTACGAGGCTCAACGCGCTGAAGATCAAGAGATCGGATATAATTGCTGTCATAGTGTTCCTGGGATTATGTGCCCTGATCATCCTCTCCGGAAGGATAGTGCTATGACGCAGTTCAACTACCTTGCAGACATCAGTTTCGTCGGAACTGCATATCACGGGTCTCAGATACAGAAGAATGCCGTGACAGTGCAGCAGATGTTTCAGGATGCGCTTCTTGCCGTCCTGGGCTTTCTTCCCGATATAAAGTGCTGCTCCAGGACGGATACCGGCGTCCATGCGAGGCATTTCACCATAAGCTTCTTTCTCGAGCGTCAGCGCGACTGCAACCGGCTCGTTTCCGCACTGAATGCGCACCTGCCTTTTGACATACGGGTGCTCGGTATATCTTCAGTCCCGCCGGAGTTTCACGCGAGATACTCCTCAAAAGGAAAGGTATATGAGTATCTGGTCTGGAACGGAAGGGTCATGGATCCGTTCTTGACTGACAGAGCGCTGCATTTCACCCCTGCGATAGACGAGAGGAAACTCGCTGACACGGCAGAAGTGTTCATCGGAAAGCATGATTTCAGCTCATTCTGTTCGTCCAGGAGCGATGTGGAGGACAAGACGCGGACCGTGACGGAAGCCGGAGTCACAAGAGACGGAGATCTGGTGAGGTTCCGTTTTTCTGCGGACGGCTTTCTTTACAATATGGCGCGTATCATGACCGGTTCTCTGCTTCAGGTATCCAGGGGAAAACTGGACAAAAGCGACATACTCCTTTATCTTAACGGTAAACCGCGGGACAGCCTGCTCATCACCGTTCCCGCGTGCGGATTATATCTGACGGAGGTCCTGTACTGACTTGGTGATGGATAACGAGATATCGCGCGCCAGAAAAGCCAAGAGAAGAAAGATCAGAAGGAAGCGTGCACTTGCTGCGCTTCTGGTCGTCTTCCTTATCTTTGCGGTGATGACGGCGATCTCGATCTCATCCACGGTCCTCAGCTACGATATCAGGGATTTCTTCAGTTCCCTCGTGACGTTCGGATCGTTTCCCGTGGAGACGGACAACGGCATCATAAACGAGATCTCGGTCAGCGCAAGGTCAATGTTCCTTCTGAGCGATACCGCTCTCAAGGTCGTTTCGGGAGCCGGGGCAGAGCTTCTGGAATACAGCCACGGCCTGTCAAATCCGGGACTTGCCGTCTCCGGAAGCAGGGCAGCTGTCTATTCCCGCGGCGGGAAGAGCTTCAAGCTGTTCAACCGCACCATGATGCTGTACAGCGGAACCCTTCAGAACACCATCATCTCCGCCGCAGTGACCCAGTCCGGAAAATCAGCTTTTCTCACATCCAGCGATGTTTACACCTGCGAGCTCACGGTCTTCAACAGGAACTGTGAAAAGACCTTCACCTGGTACGGGTCTGACGGATTTCCGGTAGGCGTTTATGCATCCTCCTATGGGAACGACGTTCTCGTGCTCTGCGTGAAGAGCAGGGACGGGGTCCTGTACACGTCCGTCACCCGTATAGACCTGAATTCCAGAAAGGAGAAGGAGTCGTTCGAGGTGAAAGGCCTCGCGGTCAAAGCTTTCCCCGAATCTGATTCAGCGGTCATCGTGATGGATGACAGGTGCATACGGTGCACTGCAGACGGGACGCAGGAAGCGTCGTTCAGCTTTGAGGGAAGGACCGTACTGGATGTCTTCAATGATCCGGGAAGGGATATCGTGATCGCGTTCGGGGACAACAAGCGCAGCGAGATCAACAGCGTGACAGTACTGACGCGCAAGCTCAGCGTCACAGGGACTATAGATTACAGGGATCAGATAGAGGATCTCTGGGTCTCAAGCGACAGAGTCTTCATCCTTACGCGCGGGACCGTTTCATCCTATGCCCACAGCGGGATACTTCAGGAGATCTATCACTGCGATTTCTCATCATATTCGATCGTATACTTCGGAGGCGTGATCACGCTGGAACCGAAGTATCTTATAAAGCTTTCCAGAGAAAACAGGGAGGTCATAGAGGAAAAATGAGTATTGGGATCCCGTTATACTACGATATCGTTCTGGTCGCGGTCCTCTTCCTATTCTTCTTCATTTTCTACAAGAGAGGATTCGTCGCATCGATAGTGGACGTGTTCGGAGTGGTATTTGCATTCCTTTGCGGAAACTATCTCAGCGTCCGCGCTGCCAGGAAGATCTACGATTCCCTGATCAAGGACCGCATACTTGCATATGTTACCGAGCAGATAGTGAACATCCAGTCCGGTCTTGAGGAGACCCTCAGCAAGGGACTTATCGGAAAACTGTTCACGAACTTTATAGAGAACCGTTCCCTGGATACGGAGGCTTCCACGCTTGCGGAATCCTTCGTCAGCAATTCGCTGGAGAGCGGATGCATAAATATCGTCAGGGTCGCCGTCTTCCTGGTCGTGTTCGTCCTGTCGATACTTGTCTTCAAACTGCTGGGCGGAGCGCTTCAGGGCATAAACGACCTTCCTCTGGTGGGCTTTCCGAACCAGCTGCTCGGAGGCGCAGTGGGGCTCATAATAGGCCTGCTGCTGATGTTCATCTTATGTTCATTAATCAGCCTTATACTTAACGTGTGGCATACATCCTGGCTCAACAAGGAAGTAATAGAATCGTCCTTCCTGTTCTCCAGGCTGTTCAAGCTAAATCCATTCTATTCGTGAGGTCAAGTAGGTAATTCATAAAAATGCTCTGTTCCAGATGTAAAAAACGCACAGCCGTGATGTTCATAACCAAGATCGAAGGCAACAACACGACCAACGAAGGACTTTGCCTTGTATGCGCAAAGGAGCTCGGGGTCATGCCTGTAGACGACATAATGAAGCGCTTCGGCGTCTCGGAAGACGATCTTGAAGCCTTCTCCGAACATCTCTCCGCCGGCGAGGAGCCGGAAGAAGGAGGGTTTGAGGAAGGCGGTACCCCCACGTTCCCTAATCTGTTCGGAAACCTGTTCAGAAACACTCCCGCTCAGAACAATGAGAGAAACAGGGAGAACCAGAGTTCAGGACAGAACAACAACAGACAGCAGCGAGACAGGGACAAAAGACACAAATATCTCGACACATATTGCGACAATCTCACCCAGAAAGCCCGTGAGGGAAAGCTGGACAACATAATCGGAAGGGAGAAGGAGGTCTACAGGACCATCCAGATCCTTTCCAGGCGCCAGAAAAACAACCCCTGCCTGATCGGTGAAGCCGGAGTCGGCAAGACCGCCATAGCGGAAGGCATTGCGGAAAGGATCGTATCCGGGGATGTTCCCGCAAAGCTGCAGAATAAGCAGATATACCTTCTCGACCTGACTGCACTGGTCGCAGGGACACAGTTCAGGGGCCAGTTTGAGAGCCGTGTAAAGGGACTTTTGAATGAAGTGACGGAAGACGGCAACGTCATCCTGTTTATAGATGAGGTCCACAATCTGACTGGGGCGGGAGATGCCGACGGCGCAATGAGCGCCGCGAATATACTCAAGCCGGCGCTGTCAAGGGGAGAGATACAGGTCATCGGAGCAACGACTTTCTCCGAATACCGCAAGTACATAGAAAAGGATCAGGCGCTGGAGAGGCGATTCCAGCCTGTGACGGTTGAGGAGCCCTCCCTCGAGGACTCGATCGCTATTCTTAAAGGCATCAAGGGATATTATGAGAACTTCCACGGCCTCAGGATCAGTGATGAGATCTGCGAGACCATAGTGATCCTTTCCGAGAGGTACATCTCCGACAGATTCCTGCCTGATAAGGCGATAGATCTTCTTGACGAATCTGCTGCGTGCTGCGCTCTGGCATGTCCAGAACTGGCTGAGTACCAGAAGCTGACTGCCCGCCTGGACAGACTGACTGATATCGAGGCTGAGGAAGAGGGAAAAGACCAGCCGGATTACGAGAAGATCGCGAACCTGAGAAGCGAGAGCATAAAGATAAGCGACCGCATTGAGAGCATTCTGCCTGTCGTGAACAGCCTTGAGGTCACCCAGGAAGATGTAGCCAAGGTCATCGAGCTCTGGACCGGCATACCTGCCAGCTCGGTCGAGAAAGACGAATACAAGAAGATAGAGGGCCTGGAGGATGCGATCAAGTCGCGGATCATAGGCCAGGACGAAGCTGTAGAAAAGATAGTTAAGGCTATAAAGCGCACGAGAGTGGGGCTGTCTGACAGGATAAGGCCGGCTTCCTTCATCTTTGTCGGACCGACTGGAGTAGGGAAGACGGAGCTCGCCAAGGTACTCGCGTCCGAACTGTTCGACAGCGTTGATCCGCTGATCAGAATAGATATGACCGAGTATATGGAGAGGCACACAGTCAGCAGGCTGATAGGTTCGCCTCCCGGATATGTCGGATATGATGAGGCCGGACAGCTGACGGAGAAGGTGCGCCGCCGCCCGTACAGCGTGGTGCTTTTCGATGAGATCGAGAAGGCACATCCGGATGTGATGAACATCCTGCTGCAGATCCTTGATGAAGGCCGCGTGACCGACGCCCAGGGAAGGACGGTAAATTTCGAGCATACGGTGATCATAATGACCAGCAACGCCGGCTCGAACATCAAGTCCAGTTTTGCCGGGTTCGGCGCGTCGCTGGAGGAGAGCACCGGTGAGAAGGCGCTCAATGCACTCAGGGATTTCCTCAGACCGGAGTTCCTCTCAAGGGTGGACGAGGTCGTGGTGTTCAAGCCTCTCTCCGACGAATCCATGAGAAAGATAGCAGCGCTGATGATCGAGGAGATGCGCAGTCCGCTGGCTGAGAAAGGCATAAAGCTCAGCTATACAGACAAAGCTCTGGATCTCCTTGCACGCCTGGCTGACGGAGGGAAATACGGCGCCAGGGATCTAAGGAACGTTATCCGCAGAGAGTGCGAAGACCGTATAGCGGAAATTCTGGTGGAGGATCCGGAAGATCTGCCGGATTCGGTGAGGATCACTGCCAGGAACGACAAGATAGAAGTCATCACCAGGAAAAAACAGCTTCCGGTGCTTGCAGCAGCCTCAGTTTCGGAATAAAGATATAACAGTATGCCCCGGGGATGGAGCTAACATCTCCGGGGTTTTACATGTCTGTATAGTAGGTTTCTGATGTGTTATCATTAGGTTCAGCTGAGACAAAAAAAGCCGGTCCCGACTGGCTTCGGAACCGGACTTCTTTTTCTTTTGCGATCTTTCGGATAGATCGACTTGGGGAAAAGAATATAACCAAATGAAGGAAAAAAATGAAAAAGAAAAATCAAAAGTTTGTAATTGCATTGTAATACATTGCCCAACTTTTGTAAACTATTATTCCGTCAATTCACACAAAATTCATGAAATACATACATTGAGCTGTGACAATTGTGCAGTGTGCACAATGGACGCAGTCTTCGGTGGCAGACAGATGGTTTTTACCGACAGAATAAGCGACAACATAACATTTTCCTGGGCTGATTTCAGGTATAAAAGGGAGCGGCTGGTCATTGAACTCAACTGCAGGTTAAGCAGGGAGACTATGACCGGCATCTCGCTGCTGTCATACGTACTCAGCTCGGGAACTGACAGCTTACGGGACATAGTGAGCCTCTCAAGATATCTCGACCGGCTCTACGGCGCATCTCTTTATGTCTCATCTTCCAGATACGGCAGCAGGATGATCATCCATTTCGATATAGACAACGTATCGGGCCTGTATCTGACGCAGAAAGACAACGGTATACGCTGCGCGCAGCTGCTGTGCGATGTGATATCCGATCCTTACCTGCCCGAAGGCAGTTTCTCCTGTGATACGGTGGAAGTCGAAAAGGAGAAGCTCAGGGAGGAGATATCGTTCCTGATCAACAACAAGGAAGCATACTGCACGAGGATGCTTCTGAGGAAGTTTTTCGGAGACAGCGACAGGGGACTGCCGGAACTCGGCTTTGAGGAGGATATCCCCGGAATTACGTCCGAATGGCTGTATTCTCTCTATAAGGAATGCCTGCGCAGCTGCAACATCAATATCTTCTACTGCGGAAACGAGAAGGAAGAAGTGAAGGCTCTCGTCGAGTCGATGATAACCGGGAAAAGGCTCGGATCAGAGGCGGTGGTATTTGATGACAGACCGGTAATGCTTCCGGAATCTCCGTTCTCCGTTCAGGAGTCGGTAGGGACAGAGCAGGACATCTTTTCCATGATCTACCACACCGGAAAGAGAGCCGGGCCGAAGGAGCTCGCTTCGCTTAAGATAGCTAACTCGATCCTCGGAGGGATGTCAACATCAAGGTTGTTCATGAATGTCCGCGAGAAACAGGGACTGTGTTATTCCTGTGTATCGAACCGCATGACTGCCGGAGGAAGCGGGATCCTTATCGAAAGCTCCACATCACCGGAGAAATACAGCAGGAACCGTGAAGCGATCGAGGAGGAGTTCAGCCGCTTCGCGTCGGAAGGCCCTGGCGAAGAAGAGCTCAGACAGGCAAAGCTCAGCATCACTAATTCACTGAGAGGAGTGACCGACACAGTTGCCGGTGTGTCTTCACACTACCTCGCGTCGATAAACGGGGTCGGATTCTATACAGAGCCTGAGAAGGAGATCGAGCTGATAGACGCAGTGACATCGGAAGATGTGACAGCGCTTCTGAGAGAAATGAGATTCTGCGGGGTATACAGACTGCACGATGAGTAAGATAGATCTTGAAAGAGCGGCGTCTGAGATGCTCGACAGAAGGTATTACAGCCGCACGACGTCCGAAGGCCTCAGCGTTTACGTTTATGAGATGCCGGATAAGAGCAGTGTCTCGGCTCAGCTCGCGGTGGGCTTCGGGTCATCCATGGTCAACGTCACGGATGCCGGGGGAAAACTCAGGAAACTTCCTGCAGGTACCGCCCATTTCCTGGAACACAAGCTTTTTGAGAGAAACGGAGAGGATGCTTTCTCTCTGTTTGCAGGGCTGGGAGCATCTTCCAATGCCTATACCACTTTCAACAGGACGACATTCGTATTCCGGAGCGGGATCGAATATGAGGAGCCTCTGAAGGTGCTTCTCGACTTCTTCAGTGAACCTCAGTTCACTCAGAAAGGAGTGGAGAAGGAAAAGCCGATCATAGCGGACGAGATAAGGATGTATCTGGATGATCCGGGCTGGAGGGCTTCATTCAACCTGTTCAGAAACCTTTACCGGAACGTGGGAATAAATGAGGACATCGCAGGTGATCTCGACTCGATCCGTATGATAGACCGCAGGCTTCTGGCAGACTGCTTTGACTCTTTCTACAGACCGGAGAACATGGCGCTGACCATCGCCGGCAACGTCAGACATGAGACGGTGTTTGAGATCGCAGAGGCATTTGTGCCCGGAAACAGAGCTGCACCTGTATTTGCCATCTGCCCTGCGGAGGAGCCTGACACCATTTTCGGCAACAGCTGCTCGGAAAAGATGACTGTCTCCCTGCCGCTGTTTGATATAGGTTTCAAGGAAGCAGCTCTCAGGGAACCGGGAAGCATCAGAAAAGAGCTCCTTCTGGATATGGTCCTGGATCTGATCGCGGGAGAGAGCACCGAATTCTTCAGGGAGATGTATGACGGGAACCTCATAAGCGACAGCTTCGGTTCCGGATTCTACTCAGGAGAAGACTATCTGTGTACTTATTTCGAAGGCGATTCACTGTCTCCGGAAGCAGTCAGAGACTGCCTCCTGGAGAGGATCTCCGGACTAAGGAAAAGCGGTTTCGATCCCGAGCTGTTTGATGAGAGAGTCAGGACGTCGGTAGGTTCATACATCAGCATTTTCGACAACCCTGGTTCTGTCGCGGGGAGCCTGATGTCATGCCACTTTAAAAAGGCATCCCTGTACGATATAATTCAGCTTGTCGGCGACCCCGATATCAATGAGGCAGAAGAACTGCTGAGGAACTGCTTTGATCCCGCACGCTGCTGCCTGTCAGTCATTGCACCCAACTCTTAGGAGAAGAAGATAAATGAGTCACGTTACGTTTCCCGGCCTCGGTCTAGAATTTGACATAAACCGCGTTGCATTTTCCATCGGCGGATTTGAGATCTACTGGTATGGGATCCTTATTGCCCTCGGAATGTTCATAGGTGTCATAGTAGGGCAGAAGAATGCCAAAAGATTCGGCATAGATGAAGACAAGCTCTATGACGTCATCATCTGGGGAGCTATCGGAGCCCTGTTCGGCGGACGTACATTCTATGTCCTGTTCTCCGACGATTACGAGGTCACAAGCATCAGACAGTTCCTGAACCTCAGGGAAGGCGGAACAGCCTTTTACGGTATCCTTACAGGCGCATTGGTGACAGCGGTGATAGTCTGCCTTATAAACAAAACGAAATTCCTGTGCGTGCTGGATGATATCGCTCTGGGATTCCTGATAGGACAGGGCCTCGGCAGATGGGGCAACTTCTGCAATCAGGAACTTTTCGGGACGAACACCGACCTGCCCTGGGGAATGTACAGCGATACCATAGCGAGATACATAAGCAGGAATGCCGACCGGCTCCTCAACGATCACGGTATCGTGCTCACAGACGGACCGGTGCACCCCACGTTCCTTTACGAGAGCATCTGGTGCTTCATAGGCGTATTCGTGATCTGGCACTTCATAAAGAAGAGACGGTTCGACGGTGAGATCTGGCTGCGCTATCTCATCTGGAACGGAATAGGGAGGGCTTTCTGCGAATCTCTTCGGACCGATGCGCTTTTCGTCGGGAAAGTCAGGATCTCCCAGGCTGTATGCATCACCTACGCAGCGGTATCTGCTGTCATTCTTTTCCTGATCAAGAGGAAGATACGCATGTCGCCGGATCCGGACTACCTCAGGCCGTATGCCGAGACCAGACAGTATCTGATAGACAGCGGTCAGCTGACTGATGAACCGTCATCCGATACCGGGACGGAGCCTGATGCAGAAGAGCCCGCATCAGAGGAAGAGTCCCTATCTGAGGAAGAAAGCGCCGAAGAACCGGATGGATCCGGAGAGGAAGAGACCGTGGATAGTACTGAAGGGGAGACGGAAGACGATCCTTCTGTTGAAAACTGAAAATACAGACACAGCCGGATGATCTGAATATCCGGCTATGTTTTGTCCTGAATATATGCAGACGAGGAGCATTGCCGATGCCGAAGACCGAGAGGAAGAACACGATAGACCTTGTAAGCGGACCGATATTCTCAAATCTGATCCGCTTTGCCATCCCGATCCTGTTCGGGAGCATAGTCACGCAGTTCTACAATGTCGCCGACTCGATGATAGTCGGGCGTTTCATCAGCTCGGAAGCTCTTGCGGCGGTCTCTGCCAGTACGCCGATAGTCAGCATAATCAACCTTTTCGCCATAGGCCTTTCGTCAGGCTCCAATGTCGTAATAGCGCAGAGGGTGGGATCCGGGGACCGTAATGCACTGCAGAAAGCCGTATCCACTGTTTCGTTCCTTACGCTGACCTGCTCGTTGTTCATCACGGCTGTAGGGCTCATCGTCAGCCGGCCGATGCTTGCAGTCCTTAAGACACCGGAAGAGATAATGGATGCGTCTGCGCTTTATCTGACCATCGTCTTTCTCGGTACCACCGGAAACCTGATCTACCAGATGGGGACAGGCGCGCTGCGGGGAATGGGCGATGTGAACTGGCCTCTTATATTCCTGATCATCTGCAGCGGACTCAACATAGTGTTCGACCTTGCGGCTGTGCTGATCTTCGGGCTGGGCGTGGAAGGGGTCGCGGCAGCGACTGCGATCTCTCAGATTATATCCGGCGCAGGCATAATAATGCGTCTCAACCGGGGTTCGTACGGCATAAAGGTCGGGCTGTCCGAGATGAAGCCCGACAGATATGAGCTCGGGGAGATCGTGCGTATAGGGCTTCCCGCAGCGATCCAGAACATCGGCAACACGCTCGCAAGCATGTTCGTGCAGTCCTCGGTAAACACGTTCGGCTCGACATTCATAGCAGCGAACAGCATCGTTACAAAGGTGGATATGCTCCTTTACATTCCTGTTGATGCGCTGAGTACCGCCCTGTGCACCTTCGTGGGTCAGAACATGGGGAGGCTTCAGCTTGACAGGATACGCAAGGGGATCAATTATGCGATCACGACGCTCACTGTCCTCGGGGTAGGATTGTGCGGTATCCAGATAGCGATGAGGCACATCCTTCCCACCATCTTCACCAAGGATCAGGCAGTTCTGGACATAGCCTCGGAAGGGCTTCTTATCATGGCGTTCCAGTGCCTCTTTTACGGTATAGACAGGTGTCTCGTC
>JAFZZV010000162.1 GCA_017828855.1 Oscillospiraceae bacterium
CGGGCAGTTGCCGAGCCAATCGTGGTTGAGCATGGCGAACCGCTCCGGAGACGCATCTCTGGGCACATAGAAGGCTCTGGACAATCTGTTCTGAAGCTCTTCTGATCCGTTGATGCTGAGCAGTTCGTAGTATTCGCTCTGTGAGATCCCTACATCCCAGCCCTCGCAGCAGCTGTTTCTGCATTCCCCGCATTTGCAGGCGAAATCCTTATAAAAGTCAGGTACAAGATACAGTGAAAGATCGTATTCCATCGTATTGAAAAAAGAAAGTTGTTCAGAAAAAAACAGAAATAATTATATATTGATGGAATAATCTTCTTCAATAAGAATCAGTGATAGTGAAACGGAAGGCAGACAGTTTGATGTCGGCCTTCCGTCTTCTTGATGATCATTCTGTTGCCATGTCTGAACAAAGCGGCAGCTATGTCTTCTCATATCTGAAAACATGCGGATAGACACCGATGCAGACAAAAGATACGATACCGTATCTCAGGGTCCTTATGAACATGCTCATTCCGTCACCGGTGGGGATCAGTCCCGCAGCCCATTTGATAAGGAGGTTCATTGCTACGAACACGATGATCCCGCCTACAGTCCTGGACAGGGCTTTCGGGAAAGAATCAGTGTTCTCGAATCCGACTGATTTCTGCTCGTACAAAAGCCCCAGAAGGCCGCCGGCCAACACCCCGTATCCCGTGTAATAATCCGTTGTGGTACAGAAAAAGAATCCCGATGAACAGACGGCAATTACAGACAGATACATGACTTTTCTGCTCACGCATCTGCTCAGCAGTTCATTGAGAAACACAGCGCCAAGTCCGATAGCCAGTCCGGCAAGAACGTCGGTAGGATAGTGTACTCCGAGACAGAATCTTGATACTCCGACAGCAGCGATGAGGATGATGCAGACCGTCCTGACCGTTCTTCTGGAAGAGCCTCTGGCTATGGTTCCGTACACCGAGGCCGCGCTTGCGGCATGCCCGCTGGGAAAAGAATAGCCCTGAAGAGTGACGTCATATATGTCTCCGCTCTCCACCGGTTTGAGGCATCTTATCTCAGGGATCACAAAGTACGGTCTCAGTCTTATGAAAAGGTTCTTGAGCATCGGGCACATAACGATCGAAATGAGGAGATTGACGCCTACCTTCTCCCCCAGCTTTTTATCATATCCCCAATACAGCATCCCCAGCAGCGGAAACAGTATGAGTTCTTCTCCGAACTCGGAGAAAAACGACAGCATCCATACCATCGGGCTAAGAACTGATTGGAGCAGGATGATCAGCGCGCTTTCCCATCCGAAATAGAATTCAGTAAGCATCTCAGATACTCAGTCTTTCCAGTCCTTCCTCACCCGCTACTAGACTCTCGCCGGCAACGATACAGTAAGGAGCTCCTGCAGAGAACCTGTCTGTGAATCCGGCGAATCTTCTCAGGTCTTCCGCATTGATGCCGAGCATCTGCCTGCGCTCCTCAGCCGCATCTTCTGCAGTGAATCCGCGGAACCAGTCGGAGTCGGCGCTCTTCCCCATCTCGGAAGGAGAAAGGAGAGGATCAAGCTCGGCAATAGCTGAGATGACGAATCCGTCAGTCTTCTGTCCGCTCTCAGCATATTCCCTGAGGAAGTCTCCTATTCTCCCGTTAGTCTCTATGCTCTTTACCGGGCTCGGATCCCTGTATGAGTATGTGGAGACCGAGCCGTTTCTCGAGGCGTTCAATCCGGTGCCGTATGCTCCGCCCTTTACCCTGACTTCGTTCCAGAGGAAAGCGTAGGAGATCATCTGTGAGATCACCTTGCTGACACCGCTGTATCCGACAGAGAAGTTCCCGCTGTCGCACGCCTGGCTGGAGTATCCTACGGGGGCCGGAATGACTATCGCTGATCTTGCCGGCAGCGAGGAGCTGTATTCCGCATATTCCGGACATCCGGCGCCTTCTTTGAGCAAATCGATCGCGGTGCGGGGCTCGTGCCCGCTATCCGAAGTAACGCTCACAGTCAGTCTGTCCCTGCATACCGCCCTGGAGATCACTTGAGAGATCATCTCACTGTACTCTGCGGACAGTCCTTCAAACCCTTCGGCAAGAGTCTTGACCCATCTCAGCTGGCTGAGTCCGCTGACGAGTTCGGTCGCGGCATTCACCGAATTTTCACCCGCAAGCGCTACCGTCCTCGCAAGAGAGTGTCCTCTCGTGACCGGAAGCTGCTTCAGTGCCTCATTCTTCTGATTTATGAGGTTCCTGATAGCGGCTGATTCACTGAAATCAGTCTCGGTGATAATATGCACTGCCAGTTTTTCCGCTTCTTCCGCAAGGGAGGCTAGGCTGCTGAACCTTACGCTGAGGAAAGGCACGCATCTGCTGTTGTCGCGGCCGAAACTGCACGGTTCCAGGGCAACCGAGAAATGCCCCAGGGTATTCTTCATCTCGCGCTGCAGTTCAACGACTGAATACCTGCTGGTAGGGAGATTGGTGAACAGTCCGACAGCGGACGCGAACCTGGTCAGCGTATCCGCATCCAGATCAGTCAGCCTGAAGTAAAGGCTCTCATGCACAATCCCGTTCGTGTTTATGTCGTGACGAAGGACGCTGACTCCGTCTGTTTCGGTGACATCCGTACCTACGAAGGAAGGTGTCTCTCCGATCTCGCTCAGTTCAAGGACCGGGATAGTCGCCGTCTGCTCGGGAGTGTCGGGAGTCGACTGCCACGCCAGCAGTTTCTCGTTGAGAGAACGGTTCTCCTCGACCTGATCTTCCGTCCATTCGGACGTGATCGCCGATACCCTTTCATCCTCAGCTCTCTGAAGCTCTTCGGTGAGTTCCTTTGAAGGTCTGGTTATCAGAACAGCCGTACCGGCCGGATCTGCAAAGAACTCCTTCAGAAGCTCCTCATACCTTCCGGTCTCTACCATTGAGCGCAGCGAATCGAAAAGTCCAGAATGATCGAGGTACTGAAGCGGATCTCCTCCGTACAGCCAGCTGTTGAATGACTCTATGCAACGGATAAGTGCCTGAGGCTCCTCAACGTCCTTAGTCATGTATTCAAGATGGTTGATAGTGGCATACAGGTCCCTCTTGTCGAGGCCTTCCTCCGCTATCCCGGCTGCGCTGGATCTCATAAGCTCGATGACATTGTCCTCTTCCCCGTCCTTCACGTTTTTGAAATATACGGCGACGAACGGGAGAGCGACCGGGTTGTCCGTGTCTATCTCGAACTGCTGAGCAAGTCCGGACGATATGATAGCCTTCTTGAGCGGGGACTCGTTCGTTCCGGCAATCACCTTGGACAGCACGTTAAGTGCCGCTATCTTCTCCCTGTCTTTCCAGGTGCCGATGACTTTACCGAGGCTCACTCTTGTCCTGTCTGCAGTATCCTCATCCTCACCGACAGCAAACCTGTTCTCTGAACTCACGGGTTCGGGGATCTCCAGCGAGATCTCCGGAGCCGGGACGCCGCGCTCGAACCTGGACAGATAGCTGTCTATAAGCTCCAATGTCTCGTCGAGCGGGATATCTCCGTCAAGGAATATCCTCGAGTTGGTGGGATTATAGAACCTTCTGTAAGTGTTGCAGAACTGCTCATATGTCAGGTCAGGAATGTTCTCGGGATTCCCGCCGGAGTTGAACACATAATTGGTCCCGGGAAGCAGATTGGCCTGCAGCGCATATCCGATGATCCTGTCATCGCTGCTCATGGATCCCTTCATCTCGTTGAATACAACACCGTTATAGATGTATCTGTCGCCTTCCTGTGCTATATGCCACCCCTCCTGATAGAAAATGTTCGGGTCGGACAGCAGCCTGGGAGCGAAGACCGCATCCAGGTACACACCGGTGAGGTTCAGGAAGTCCTTCCTGTTCCTGCTTGAAACGGGATACATAGTCTTGTCATCGAATGTGATCGCGTTGAGGAACGTGTTCATTGATGTCTTGAGAAGATCGACGAAAGGTTCCTTTACCGGGTATTTCTCTGACCCGCACAGCACAGAGTGCTCCAGGATATGGAATACTCCGGTGCTGTCTTCGGGTATGGTCTTGAATCCGATGCAGAAAAGCTTGTTCTCTGCTCCGTTCTCCACCCAAACGAGCTGGGCTCCGGTCTTCTCGTGCACCATCTCCACAAAGAAGCCCTTCAGTTCGGATACATATCTTATCCCGGTCACGACGAACCCATGGATGTGATCTCCTTTCTCCACAGAGCTCTTCCTGTCCCGTTCCTTATAGTAGAGCATGCAGTGGCAGTAGCCTTCAAAGTCAGGATCAGCGATCTGGTCCCTGAACTCCTGGCACATGCACTTATACTCTTCTTTTATCTCCACGCGGCAGGGACAATAACCGCCTTTTGCGGCAAGCCCTTCCCTTATGGTCCTGACGATCTCTTCGTTCTCATTTAGTCTGATATTTGGCATGGTCCCCTCCGGATATGTGATTGTTAACCTGATTATATCATTCGGTGCTTTTTGATTCTCTGAATCTGTAGTACTCGTTCATCAGGCTCCTGTATCCCAAAGCCTTGATGTCCTCGTAACTCACGGCATAGTTTCCTTTGTAATACCTCCCGGTCCTCAGATACCTTATGTTCTCCACAAGATACCTGTCTATCTCACGCAGGTCTGACGGATCCGTCAGAACAGGGAAAAACCACCTGCTCCAGGTGAAGTCGTTCTCGTCTCTGTCGTCGAAGAACTTCGCATTGAATATCCGTATCATCTTCCGTGCGGTCTTCTCGAACTCGACCCCTTTGCGTTTTCTCCATCTGTACAGCGAATGGGATTTGCGCCTGATCTTGGCCTTGATCTTGGAAAGAGAGACCCCGGACAGGCGGATCTTCCCCTTCTCAAACCTGAATCCCAGATATTCCCACGGATCGCCGGGCTTTCCTGTCAGTTCCTTGTCCGGATTCTCTTCCAGCCCGGCAGCTTCAAGCTGTCTGCGGAGCGATTCTATTCCCTCATGGAGCTTTTCCTCTGAAGCGGCAAATATGATTATGTCATCGCTGTATTTGAAGTATTCTATACCGCTTCCGGCAAATGACGCATCCACCTCCCTGAGATAGATGTCCGCAAAGAAAGCCGAGACAGGAACTCCGGCCATGGCTCCCCGGTTTTCACCCGGTCCTTCCTGCAGGATGATCCCTTTGAGAAATGTGAGCAGTTCCTGATCGTCGCTTATCACATCTTCCAGCACTGACGCGAGCTTTTGCGGCGGAATGGAATTAAAATAATCCCGCACGTCAGTTTTGTAGAAGTACATACCGTTTATTCCGCTGATGGAAACGATGTCCCTGATCGCGTTTTTGGCATTGAGATGACGCCGGAACGAATAGCAGCGCGGATCTATCTTTCCGTCATATCTGTAGAGCAGATAGCCTATCAGCTTGAGCATAACGGTGAGATCCCTGTCGTAGCAGTAGACCACTCTCTTCCTGCCCGTGCCTTTTTTGTTTATCTCGATCCTCTCGGGAACAGGATAGTTTCCTGCAGAAAAGGACCGCAGCTCACGGGCCAGGGTAAGATACCTTCCGCTCTCCATAAACGCGGATATCTCCTCTTTTTCCCGTTTCGACAGCAGTCCCCTGTCTGTTTTGTCCGTAAGAAAACTGTCCCAGACTTCATGTCTGGCGATCTCGTCCAGTATGCCCATTTAACCTAACAAAAAAAGAAAGAGAAAAAGCTTTGAAATAAGCTATGCTTATTTACCGGGAGGGACACACGCCGACTGCCTGCAAAGTACTGTTGATGGCGCATGCTTGACCCGCCGCAGGCGCATAAAAATGCATTTCTCTTTCTTCTTTTAACATATGTGCAGGAGCAGATCAGAGATAATTGCGGAGCCTCTCGGTGATATAAGGCACCGTGTTCTCGAAATGCTCGATGAAGTTGATGAACTGTATTCCTCTGTATTCCGCATAAGACCTTGAGTATTTGTAGTCCTTGTGGGTACAGGTGTTTCTTCCGATTATCATTATCAGAAGCTTTACACCAGTCGCGTCGGATACGACGAAGGAATAGGGCATTCCCTCTGACGGTCCTCCGATAGCTGAGGGATTGACGTTCTCGGCAAAAGTGTAGCCCGGGAACTGATTTCCCAGGATATTCCTGAGTTTCAGGCTGACAGGCACAGTGATGCCTTCGTTAACGTTCGTCTCCTTCTTCTCTTCTTTCCCGATCTCTTCCCCCATCGCGTTCAGATCAACACCCAGTGTCTCTGACAGCGTGTCGGAAACTTTCTGCGCTATATCGGTGACAAGTCCCTGAGCTCCCTTCTTCAGGAGATCATCAAGAATTCCCATAGTAAACTCCTCTCAACAATGCAAGGAACCGGTTATTATCTACAGCAAGAATATACCATTATCGCGGCAGACTTTTCTAGTCTCGTCATCCCATACTCCCGCATGTACTTCCCCGATATGGGCGCATTCCATCATCACGAGGCACAGTCTGCTCTGTCCGATGCCTCCGCCTATCGTCAGCGGCAACTCTCCGTTGAGCAGCATCCTGTGGAAAGGAAGCTCAGCTCTCTCCTCGCATCCCGACTCGGCTAGCTGTTTTCTCAGAGAGACCTCATCCACCCTGATTCCCATCGAGGACAGCTCTACCTCCCGGTCCAGTATATAGTCCCAGCAGAATATGTCTCCGTTGAGATCCCAGTCATCATAGTCCGGAGCCCTGCCTCCGTGCCTTATCCCGCTTCTTA
>JAFZZV010000163.1 GCA_017828855.1 Oscillospiraceae bacterium
ACTGATATATCACAAGCTTGAAGGAAGAAAACGAAAAGCCTTCCCGCCGGCTGCGGAAAGGCTTCGGGTCTTTGGAAACGGGAGAGGATCACAAGGCTTCCCCGGCCTGAGCCTCTCCTTTTTTGAGAGATGAGAAACCTGCTATCAGACCGAGAACGGACAACGGTATCATGAGGGCATACATGCCTTTATAGCCGTTCAGTCCCATCTGTTCGAACATGTGGAACATGGCGCTCCCGCCGAAATCTGCGATCAGCATCGCGATGACGGATACGGTAGATCTCAGGGAAGTCTGAGCAGTGACCTTGAGGCCTTCCGGGGCGTGGTCATACAGGAACTGAGCCATCCCGATGATGACCGGTACAAGCATTATTCCGTTGAGGGCCATCGTCCACATCAGAACAGTGGAGTTGTTGGTGAGCATGCATACGGTCCAGCGGAATACTCCGACCGAAAGGACGACCAGCAGAGAGCGCTCGACACCGATGCGCTGAAGCCATCTCTTTCCGGGACCGAGATGGAAAGGCAGCTCAGAGAAACCAAGGATGGAGTAGGCGATCCCCACCATGGAATAACTTCCGCCGAGGGAGACCGCGTAGTTGCTGAAATAAGTGGTGTTGATAGAGCTCGCCAGCGAGTATACGAAGAACATGAAAAGCACGTTCCTGACCTGGCGGTCCTTGAGGATCACATAGACGTTGTCGCTGCTCTTCTTTTCGTTGGGCGAGTTGACGACACGGACGACCCTGTTCGAGTCCGGAAGCATGAGAGCCAGAGCCAGAGTGACGGCGTAGCAGGCGATGAGCATCGGGAACATTGCGCTGAGATTTCCCTTAAGGCCGAACCCTGAGAGGAAAGAAGCTATGGAAAAGCCGATCGTTCCGCTCATGCGGATAGGACCGTATTCCCATCCGTGTTTGCCTGCATGCTCCATCGCTATGGTCTCGTATACGCTCATGATAGGCGTGGAGATTATGCTGTATATGAATCTCAGTACCACTATCGCGGTCACGTCCTTGATTATCATGAAAGCGATGAGGATGGCGATCGTGAGTATGTATCCCAGATCGAGGAAGATGTTCTTTGTCTTTGCCCTGTCGGCAAGTCTCCCGAAGATGGGAAGCGTGATGAGGGAGATCGACTGGTTGACGCCGTTCAGTATGCCGAGCGTCCTTACCGGAACACCGGCTTCCGTGAGATAAAGGCCCATGAAGCTTCCCTGTATGGAACCTCCGCAGAAGGAGGCGAAGTAGAACAGGTAGAAGATCCACGGGGTGCGCGGATTGTTTCTTTCAAACTTTTTCACTTCAAATCTTGCTCCTGAATCGTACAAACTGTTTGTTCCTAATGTTATTATCGCATATTTTCCGCCGGATTTGACGAACCGGACTGGAGAGAATAACATGCCGGCAGCCGCTGTTTTTGGATAATATGCGAATACTTTCGGCAGCATACATGTCCCTGCATTTCGGTATGCATCGCAGAGATGGTATAATCGTGTCGTAATATGGCGGTATCCCGGAGATCCTTCTCCGGGGGAGTCGCCGCTCCGCCGGCAGAAGGCGGATATGGTCTCGTTACCGCGAAATACCCGCTTGACCGCCCCGCCAAGGTGCGTGCGGGCAGACAGGAGAAAAAACTTGGATAACAGAAAACAGGTGCTGGACAGGATCAAACTGTTCGTTCTGGACATGGACGGAACGTTCTATCTCGGAAACAACCTTATCCCGGGTTCGCTTGAATTCCTTGACCGCGTCAGGGAGACGGGAAGGGACTATATATTCTTCACCAATAACAGTTCCAGATCCGTAGCGCTCTATATCGATCGGCTGAACGGTATGGGCTGCAGCATCGGGAGAAGCGGGATCATGACATCAGGGGACGTCACCACTGAGTTCCTCAACACGAACCGGAGCGGAAAGACGGTGTTTCTGATGGGCACAGAAGCGCTGCGTGTCGAGTTCGAGGCAGCCGGGGTTCCGCTCGTATATGATGAGCAGCCGGATATCGTAGTGGCGGCGTTCGACACGGAACTGACCTACAGCAAACTGGAGAGAGCCTGCACATATATCAGGGACGGAGCGGAGTTTCTGGCCACGCATCTTGACATAAACTGCCCGACCGAGACCGGATTCATTCCTGACTGCGGAGCCATGTGCGCGTGTATCTCGCTTTCTACGGGGAAGCAGCCGAGATACCTTGGGAAACCGTTCAGGGAGACGGTGGATATGGTGCTTGAGCGGACCGGTTACGCGAGGGAGGAAGTGGCGTTCGTCGGGGACAGGCTGTACACGGACGTCGCAACAGGCGTCAGGAACGGGGCCTGCGGCATCCTTGTGCTGTCCGGAGAGACACATGAGGAGGACATCGGGAAGTCCGATGTCGTGCCTGATGCCGTCTTCAGGGATCTTGCGGAGATGATACCTCTGCTTTAGGAGTGATAATTATGAATGTGTGTCTGCTGAATGACTCATTTCCTCCGCTGATAGACGGAGTCGCAAATACCGTCATCAACTACGCGGAGAATCTCACAGCGTTCGGGGACAGGGTCACGGTAGCCGTGCCCCAGTACCCGGATGTTGAGGATGACTACAGCTATCAGGTGATAAGATACCCAAGTTTCGACACGACGAAATTCGTGGGATACCGCGCAGGCTATCCGTTTGCGGGAGCCGCGGTGGATGTCGTCAGGGATTTCGTTCCGGACATCTACCATTCCCACTGTCCGGCTGCATCGACATTCATGGGCAGGACGTTCCGCGAGGTCGTTCCCGCGCCTGTGGTCTTTACATATCACACAAAGTTCGACATTGATATCGCAAGGGCTCTTCGGAGCCACCTGCTGCAGGATATGACCTGTAACGCGATGATCAGGAACATCGAGGCGTGTGACGAGGTGTGGGTGGTCAGCGACGGTGCGGGTAAGAACCTGCGGTCTCTCGGATTTCACGGCGACTACAGGGTCATGAACAACGGAGTCGACTTTCCGAAGAAACTGCCGGACAGCGAAGCAGTCAGCGAACTGAGAAAACAGTACGGACTGGAGGACGGGATACCGGTATTCCTGTTCGTAGGAAGGATCATGTGGTACAAGGGGCTCAGGACCGTGCTGGACGCGATGACGGCGCTGAAGGATGCAGGTCTGGATTTCAGGTTCATGTGCGTCGGCGGCGGCCAGGACAGGGATGATGTCATCAGATATGCTGAGAGACAGAGGATCACAGACAAGTGTATTTTCGTCGACGCAGTGCACGACAGGGAAGTGCTGAGGACATACTACGGCGCGGCGGATCTTTTCGTGTTCCTCTCTGATTTTGACACTAACGGCATAGTGGTCCGCGAGGCGGCGGCATGCGGCCTCGGCAGCATGCTGCTCAGAGGGTCGGCAGCGGCGGAAGGGACCGAGAACCTGGGGAATGCGATCCTTGTGGAGGACAACCCGGCATCCGCGGCTGCTATGCTGGCGAGACTGTGCTATGAACCCTCGGTCATGAAGGGTGTGGGAGAGCGGGCAATGAACGAGCTCTATTTCTCCTGGACCGACAGCGTAAGGGTAGCCAGAGACCGTTACGAGCAGATCTCCGATGATTATAAGAGCGGCAAACTTGCTCTTAAGCACCAGCCTGTCGATTCGTTCTTTGAGTTCGCTGCCGAACTGAATTCGGTATTTGAGAGGGGAAAAGACCTGTTCAGCAGGAACTGATATGAAGCCGTTTTTTTTCGGTATGTAACTATTGGGTTGTGCAACAACGACAAAAACAGGCTTATGTCAGCGGGTGGAATGCCCTATTGTCACGAAGTTGCGTGACAATGCTGAAAATGCTTTGACTTTAGGTATTTAAAGCGGTAACCTATAAAAAATCGCGGAAGGAAAAATCACTTATGTTCCATAGTTCGCTTCTCATCGTAATAGTAGTCCTGCTTATTATTGTAGCGGGCGAGTTTGATGTGCGAACCGGAACGGAAAGTTGAATCCCAAAGAAAGTTAAGGGACTCCGGGGAGCACATCCCCGGAGTTTTTTCATCCGATGTTCATTTGGAGGAAAGAAATGAAAAAGTTTGTCAGTGTATTGCTCCTTGCGGTAATGTGCATGATGATGCTCGCTTCCTGCGGTGCAAAGAAGGAAGATGAGCCCGAGACCTACAAGATCGGTTTCATCGGACCTCTTACCGGTGCGACTTCGATGTACGGCAACGCTGTCATGAACGGCGCAGCGATGTACTTCGAGGAAGTCAACAAGAACGGCGGCATCAACGGCCGTCAGGTAGAGTTCATCGCTCTGGACTCAGAGGGCGATAAGGCTAAGGCAAAGAACGCCTACGAGAGACTGGCTACCGTAGACGAAGTCTGTGCCATAATCGGACCTGTCCTTACAGGTGAGACCGAAGTCGTCGCTCAGGCGGCTGCCAGCGACGGGCTTCCCCTTGTGACAGCATCTGCCACAGGCGACAACCTCTCATCCTACGGTGATGCCCTCTTCAGGACATGCTTCAAGGACTCTTTCCAGGGCGTCAAGCTGGCTGACTATGCCAAGGATGTCCTCGGAATGAGCAAAGTCGCAGTGCTCTATGCGAACAATGACGCGTACTCCACCGGACTCTATGAGGCATTCAGAGACGAGTGCGCCAAGATCGGTCTGGATATCGTTGCGACCGAGAGCTATGCCACCGGCGATTCCGACTACAAGGCTCAGCTCACCAACATCGCGAACGCAGCCCCCGAGGCAGTGTTCTTCCCCTACTACTATGCAGAGTGCTATGACGCGGCGACCCAGGCAAAGGATCTCGGACTCACAGTTCCGTTCCTCGGCGGAGACGGCTTCTCGGCACTGCTCTCCTATGAAGGCGCAGACATGAGCATCATAGAGGGATTCGTTTATTCTGACCACTTCTCTTCCGAAGCAGGAAATGCCGAAGTCAATGCATTTGCAAAGGCATACAATGACAAATACGGCTATGCGGCTCTCGGATTCAGCTTCCTGGCATATGACGCGGCCATGATCGTCGCAGATGCCATCGACAAGTGCGATTCCGACGACTGGGATGCCATCCGCACCCAGATGAAGAAGACCGATATGGACTGCCTGACCGGACACTATGTGTTCGATGCAGAGAACAACCCCATCAAGCAGGCTGCCATGATCGTCATCAAGGACGGCGAAGGTGTCTTCGACCGCATGTTCTGATCATTCGCTCCGGTGAGTGCCGGATAAGT
>JAFZZV010000164.1 GCA_017828855.1 Oscillospiraceae bacterium
AGAACCTTCTCCGCGACATGGCGCACCATCCTCTCGGTGAGGTCCATCATGCCGTGATAGTCCGTGTATGCCTGGTACAGCTCCATCATGGTGAACTCGGGATTGTGGCGGGTGTCTATCCCTTCGTTGCGGAACACCCTTCCTATCTCGTATACCCTGTCAAATCCGCCGACGATAAGCCTCTTCAGGTTGAGCTCAAGGGATATCCTGAGCCTCATATCCTCGTTGAGCGCGTTGAAATGAGTCTCGAAAGGCCTGGCGGATGCGCCGCCGGCGTTATATACGAGAACAGGCGTCTCCACCTCCATGAAGCCTTCCGCGTCCAGGAAATGGCGTATCGTGGAAATGATCGCGGATCTCTTCCTGAAAACTTCCTTTGATTCCGGATTGGTGATCAGGTCCAGATAGCGCTTGCGGTAGATCGTATCGGAATCCGTAAGTCCGTGGAACTTCTCAGGCAGGGGCCTCAGAGACTTGCTGAGCAGCACTAGCTCGGAAGCGTGGATGGTGATCTCTCCGGTCTGCGTGCGGAAGACATATCCCTTCACACCGAGGATGTCGCCGATGTCCCACTTCTTGAAGCGCGCATACGTATCCTCACCCACGTCATCCCTGCGGGCGTATACCTGTATCGTTCCCGTGGTGTCCTGGAGGTTGAAGAACGAAGCCTTTCCCATTATCCTCCTGGTCATCACACGCCCCGCAACAGACACAGTGACCTCCGGGCCATCGTCGCTGAAACTGCCTATTATGTCTTTAGCGTAGTCGGTCACGTCATATGAAGTGATCAGGAACGGGTCGTTTCCCTCCGCTCTCATGGCGGCGAGTTTCTCCTTCCTTATCGCGATCTGTTCGTTCTCATCCAGCTCCTGCTGGGCCGGTCCGCTGACTCTGTTCTCTGCCATTAACTGAATCCTTTCAAAAAAACAAGCCTCCGCATCTGTCGGAGGCTGTTGAATACTGTTCGAACGCTGATCAGAAATCCATCTTGGAGATCTCGATGACTCTGATCTTGAGTTCTCCGCCGGGGGTCTCTGCCACCACGTCATCGCCTGCCTTGTGTCCCACAAGAGCTGCGCCGAGAGGAGATTCATCCGAGATCCTGTTCTTCATGGCATCGGCTTCGCCGGAACTCACTATCTCGTACTCTTCCTCTTCATCGTCGTCCACGAACAGGACTTTTACCTTAACTCCGATGGTCACATGATCCGTGGTGATCGCGCTTTCATCGATGACCCTGGCGTTCTGCAACATCTTCTCGAGCTCGGTGATATGGGCTTCCATGATCGCCTGTGAGTTCTTCGCCTCGTCATACTCACTGTTCTCGGACAGATCCCCGTGTGAAAGTGCCTCTTTTATAACAGCCGCCATCTCCTGGCGTTTTACCGACTTCAGATAATCGAGTTCTTTTTCGAGCTCGTCAAGCTTTGCCTTGCTGATGAGATATTCCTGTGCCATCCATACTGCCTTTCTGATAACAGACCTTAATAGTCACTATGTTATCGGATTATAAACACAGCATAAATGAAAGTCAAGACTAACTGAGATTAACCTTCGGAACCTGCTGCAGCCTCTGTTTCAGCGGCAGTTTCTGCTTCTTCAGGCTGTTCGGGAACGACGTTGTTGAACTCGGAATCGAGCACCTCGATAGCCTTCCTGAGCTGCAGATCCAGTTCTGTGCTGGGCTCTCCTTCGGCGATAACGAAACCCTCTTCCGGAGCCGTGACGAAGTCGGGCTCGACCCCCGTGCCGTTGAACCGTACCGTGCCGCAGGCCAGAAGCTCGCATACGGGAACATAGAGACCCGTGCCGTCGGTGAGCTGGTTCAGGACCGAGTATGTCCCGTCACCGAACGTCTGTTCCCCGACTATGCGGACATTGTTGAACTCACCGAGGACCGCGGCGAACAGCTCGCTGTAGCCCTTCGTGCCTCCGTTGACCAGGACCGCTATAGGCAGATCCACCGAATTGGGATCCGAAGTGAAAAGGACCTTGGTGAGGCCGCCCTGATATATTCCAGAGACGAGCGTGCACTGAGGCAGCAGTTTGTCCAGGATATTGGCAGCTACCGTCACGTCGTACCCTCCGTCCACGTCCCTCATATCGAACACAAGGCCTTTGACGGTGCCCTGGGGGAGCTTCTCGGCGATGGTATCCTGGAACTGGCCGAGAGTCAGGTCATTGAACGCAAGGATACGGAAATATAGATACCCGTCGACGTCATACGTGTGCAGGGCATAGGTCTCATAATCCGCATATACGAAATCGAATGTGGAATCAGTCCCTTCCCTTGAGAAGGTCAGGCTGACCTGATCGTTGGCGTCTCCGTACAGATATGTCATGACGGTCTCCGCGCCGAGCTCCAGCGCGTCCTGATCGTTGACCTTGATGATGGTGTCGCCCGGCTTCATGCCGATCTTCTCAGCGGATGTGGAGGAATACACGTCCTTGATCTGTACATAGCCGTTGGCGTTTATTTCCGCCTCCACGCCGATACCGGTCATCTTCCCGGTGCGGCTCTTGGTGATGCGGGCAACGTCGAAGCTGTTGAAATACCTTACAGACGCGTCTCCTGTACCTGAGATATACCCCTTGGCGAGCCCTTCCATTATCTTCTCATCATCCACGCCGAGATAATAGTTCTGCCTGACGAAGGAGTCGATCTCAGCGATCTTCTCATACATCTTCTCCCTGTCCTGGATAGCGACGATCTTCTTATCGAACAGGTTCATTGAGAAAAGCATCGTCGCGGTGAATGTCAGCGCGATCGTTATAAAGATGAAGGCAAGAGTAATGCCCACCGTTACTTTCTTATTCATTAATGCCTCTAGAACTCATAGTTATAGTTAAGGTAGTTCAGCGGGTCGACCCTCTCTCCGTCGATCCTTATCTCAAAGTGGAGGTGCGGTCCGGTAGAGTTGCCGGTCGATCCGACATACCCTATCACCTGTCCCTGAGCCACCCACTCCCCTTCCGAAACGGCGATGGAGCTCATGTGTCCGTAGACTGTCCAGTTGTCATCTCCGTGATCTATCATCACGTGATAGCCGTAGCCCGTGGTGTAATAGCGCACCAGTATGACCCTTCCGGTATTGGACGCAAGGATCGGCTTTCCGTAGATCCCGGCACCCGCGATATCTATTCCTCCGTGCCAGTTGGCCTGGCCGTACAGGGTCCTCCATCCGAACGGCGAGGATATCCAGTTGAACCCGGGAACAGGCCACGCATAGTATCCGCCGACGTAGCTGATCATGCCGGTTCCCATGAGCTCGTTCCACTCTTTCTGGGTCTCCTGCATGTCAGAGATGACTCTGTCGTATTCCTCTTCCGTCGCCTTTTTGTATGCTTCCGCGGCGGTGAGATCTTCATTGGCTTCCTGGAGAAGTGCAGCCAGCTCGCTGTATTTGTCCTCCAGCGTGTCCATGTCGCTCTCGAGGTCGCTCAGTTCCTTCTCTATCACTTCTTTCTGGAGGGCGATGGCGTCCGCCTCCTTCTGAAGCTTCTCGATGAGCTCGGTGTCATGCTGGGAGATCCTTGACTGCATCTCCGCGGCGACGAGGAACTCGGAGAACGAGTCGGATCCCAGGATAAGCGAGAGAGTAGTGACGTCGTTGTTCATGTACATGGCGCGGATCCTCTTCTTGAAGAGGTCGTTCGTCTCGTCGTGTTCTCTCTCCTTGGCGTCAAGCTCCGCCTGCTTCTCGCTAAGCTCGACTTTCTTTGCGTCTATGCTCTCCTGAAGGATGCTTATCTGTTCCTTTACGATGTTGACTCTCTTGGTGTAGGTGTTTTTCCTCTGCTTTGCCTCTTCGATGGCGTCCTTGGCCTTGGCGAGCTCCTTGTTGACGTCTATGAGCTCGTCCTGGAGGTCCTGCAGCTTCTGTTTCGCCTCGTCCGCGGTCATGGCCTCGACTCCCGCTCCGCCCGTCATGAGCACGGAGCAGAGCATCAGGGCAAGCGCGCACACAAGCGACACCGCTTTTTTAAGTGATACAGAATGCATCGTCATACCCTCAGATATCTTCTGATCGAGGTCCCGCTTCCGAATGCTCCGAGCACGATGCCGAAGCCGAGGAAGCTTCCGAGGACCGCTTTCCAGAGCTTTGAGAACGGAATCAGTGACGAGGATACTCCCGTGAGCCATGAGATCCCGGATCCGCTGAACATTGTGCCGAGGCTCTCATATATGAGACTCAGCACTCCGAAAGCTAGCAGTGCGGAGACCACTCCTATGGTGATGCCCTCCACCACGAAAGGCAGCCTTATGAAGGAGTCTGTCGCGCCGACATATTTCATTATCATGATCTCACGCCTTCTGGCATACAGCGTGAGCCTTATGGTATTGGATATGACCACTGCGGAAGACACGATCAGGATCCCGATGATGATGGATCCGAGGATGAGGAACGTCTTCTCCACTCCGGTCAGTGTCCTCGCGAGGTCCGTAGGCGCGGATACCGTTTCCACGCCGTTGTAGTATTTCAGCTCATCCACCACATAGTTGAGGTGCTCCAGTGAATCCACCTTTATGCGGTAGGATGCCGGGAGCGGGTTGTCATCTTCCAGACCGTTGAGAAGATACCCTTTGTCTCCCATGAACTCTTTCTGTTCCTCCAGGGCATCCGCCTTGGAGACGAAATAATAGGAACTTATATGATCAAGCGTCTCGATCCGGTCACCCAGATCGGCGATCGCCGCCTCGTCCGCCTCATCCTTGAGGAAGACGACCAGCTCATTCTTCTCTTCTATGGAACGGAAAATGTCCCTTATATTGACCGCCAGCAGTCCGGAACCGCCCACTATGATCATGCAGGCAGTCAGGATGCCTATCGACGCGGCGGACATCATACGGTTGATCCAGGTGTTGATGATCCCCTGACGGACCAGATATCCGAAACTTGAGCCCCTCATTGCCTGGCCTCCTTGGTATCCCTGAGCACGCGGCCGTTCCTGAGGATAATGGTCCTCTCCTTGAACCTGTTCACTATAGAGATGTCATGCGTGACGACCACGACGGTGGTGCCGAGTCTGTTGATCTCCTTGAGGAGCTCTATGATCTCCAGAGAAAGCTTGGGGTCGATATTTCCTGTCGGCTCGTCCGCGAGTATTATCTTGGGGTTGTGCACCAGCGCGCGTGCAAGCGCCACGCGCTGCTGCTCTCCTCCCGAGAGCTGCTCCGGATAGACCTGGCTCTTGTCCTCCAGCCCGACCAGTTTCAGGATGTACGGCACCCTGCGTCGTATCTCGCGAGCCGAGACGTTTGTCACCCTCATGGCGAACGCTACGTTCTCATACGCGGTCATCGTCGGGATCAGTCTGAAATCCTGGAAGACGACTCCCAGTTCGCGTCTGAGGTACGGGATCTTCCTTCTTCTGATCTTATTGAGATTGTAATCTGCAATCGTTATCACTCCGTCAGTAACTTCCTCTTCCCTGAGCATGAGCTTGAGAAGGGTGCTCTTACCGGCGCCGGAATGCCCGAGTATGAAGACGAATTCGCCCTTGTCTATGGTGAAATCCACATCATCCAGAGCGAGAGTCCCTCCCGGATACTCCTTTGTCACGTTGCGAAACTCTATCATTTAAGAAACCTCGAATCAAAACCCGTTTTTTGTGCTGTCAAGGTATTTGCGGACCATCAGCGCCACCTTGAAGATTATGGCCTGATCGAACTCGCGCAGATCGAGTCCTGTGATCTTCTTGATCTTCTCAAGACGGTATACCAGCGTGTTCCTGTGCACGAACAGCCCCCTGGATGTCTCGGACACGTTCAGGTTATTGTCGAAGAACCTCTGGATGGTGAACAGCGTCTCCTGATCGAGGGAATCGATGGAACCGAGCTTGAACACCTCCTGGAGGAACTGCTGGCAGATCGTTGTGGGAAGCTGGTAGATTAGCCTGGCGATACCCAGGTTCTCATAGGAAATGACAGTGTGCTCGGTGTCGAACACCTTCCCGACCTCCAGGGCGGTGCGCGCCTCCTTGAAGGAACTGGACATCTCCTTGACACCGGTAACGACGCTTCCGATGCCTATATTGACATGGATCCTGTGCTCATTCTCCAGGACATCGGCGATGGATTCGCCAAGCCTGTTGAGAGCTTCCATGGTGATATCTTCGTCAACGCTCTTGATGAGCACCGTCTCGTTCTCGTTGACATTGAACACGAAATCCTTGGTGTCATCCGGGAACAGCTGGGAAACGATCTCGAGGACCGAGACTGAATTGCTGACATTGTCAAACCTGACCACGAGCGCCGCCGTCCTGACGTCGGTGTTGAAATCAAGTTCCCTTGCCCTGACGTATGTGTCGCTGGGAAGGATGTTGTCGGTCACTACGTTCTTGATGAAGGATGTGACGTCATCCTTGTCATCGCTGCCCTTGAGCATGTCGTCAAGCACCACTGCAGTCGCGCTGCAGCATCTGACAGCTTCCGGATCCTCTCCTTCCACGAAGACTATGGGACCTCTTCTGTTCTTGTCCACATACCTGTATGTGTAGCCGCCGTGTCTGAGCACGTCGTCGACAGCCAGATCCATTGGAAGGCCTACCCGGGTGGTGTTCATCAGGGAAAGGTCGCTGGATGCAACGACTATAGAGTTCTCATCGAGGAGCCCTATTATCCTCCCAACCGCCTCTCCAAGGTGCTGTATGACAGTAATGTACTGCTTGCTTGCCATCTCTCTCACTCTCCGGTCTTATTCGGTAAAATCAACAAAAATAGAATACCTGTAAAATCAAATATACATGATTTCCGACGAGAGTTCAATATAATTGTACAAATTTTACATCATTTCTATGTGCATAATACCAGTACAGATGACAAAACGTATCTTGTTTTCAGCCGGTGTATTCACCGCCGTCAGAGGCAGTTCCGGCGCGCAGCGCATCGGTCACGGCGGCAAAATCTGCAAGCGTCATCTTTTCCGCCCGGATGCCTTCGGGAACTCCTGCAGCGCGGAACGCTTCCTGCAGCGTCTCCCTGGGGATCGCCATGAGAGATGACATCGAGTTGACGGCAGTCTTGCGTCTCTGCCCGAACGCCGCCCTGACAGCCGAGAACATCATCTCCTCGTCCTCAGTTCTGACAGCGGGCTCCTTTCTCATCTCTATCCTTATGACGGAAGAAGTGACCTTAGGCCTCGGGCGAAATGAACCGGGACCGACATCGAACAGTTTTCTAGGGATCCCGTAGTACCAAACCGGCGCTGACACCGCCCCGCAGTTACCTGTGCCCGGCTCGCTGCAGAACCTCTCCGCAGGCTCCTTCTGGATCATTACAGTGACCGACTCGAGCGGGACATCCGGGTCCATGAGCTTAAGGATCAGGGGCGACGTGATGTTGTAGGGGATGTTTCCCGCCGCAGCCGCCTTCATGCCAGGGAAGTGCTCCCGGATGAGCTCCGCGAGATCCAACTTCATGATGTCACCTTCCAGGACAGTCACGTTGTCAAATCCATTCAGGTTCTCCTCAAGCGCGGGTATGACGTCAGCGTCCAGCTCCACTGCCACGACCTTTGCCGCGCGTTTGGCCAGCTCGACTGTGAGGGCGCCGAAGCCGGGGCCGATCTCTATGACACCCATGCCGTCTATGCCCGCCTTCTCCGCTATCCTCGGGCACACCGACGGATCGGTCAGGAAGTTCTGGCCGAGCGACCTCTTTGCTCTGTGCCTTTCTTTTCCCGGTGCGTATTCGCTCATCGGCTCCTCCTGCTTAAACGCTCCCTTCCATGTGCGGGAAAGCCTCCGCCTTCCCGCGTACCGGTTCACAAAAGTATACCACATCATCTCCCGGCAGTTGTTTCCGTGAAGTTAACAAACACTAACCAACCTTGCATTTTGCCTCTCCTTATTCTATGCTTTCACTGACTGAAGAAACGGAGGATCTGAAGCAATGATCTTATGTATAGATGTGGGAAACACCAATATCGTATTCGCAGCCTACGACGGTGAGGAGCGCGTATTCACCTCAAGGCTCAAGACAGATCCGACGAGGACAGCCGACCAGTACGCCGCTGAGCTGCGTGCCGTCCTGAACCTCTACGACGTAAGCGTGCTCGACATCGAAGGTTCCATCGTGGGCTCGGTCGTTCCGCAGCTTACGACCCTTCTCAGGAAAGCGTGCATGACGGTGCTCGGACATGAGCCCATGATACTCGGAGCCGGCCTCAAGACCGGTCTCAACATAAGGCTGGACAACCCGGGCGAGTGCGGCGCAGACCTGGTCGCGTCCGCAGTCGGAGCCAAGGCTCACTTCCCGGTTCCCCTGCTCGTCGTCGACATGGGTACCGCCAGCAAGATCACGGCGGTGGATGCAAACGGCGATTTTCTGGGAGGCGCTATCCTTCCGGGGCTCATGACATCCATGAACGCCCTGATCAGCAACGCATCGCTTCTGACCTCATTCGACCTTGCCGCGCCGAAGCATGCGATCGGCAGGAACACCGCCGACTGTTTGCGCAGCGGGTATGTCCTCGGCTTCGCATCAATGCTCGACGGGATGTGCGACCGGTTCAAGGAGGAGCTCGGAGGGGACGCCTTCGTGGTTGCGACCGGAGGTCTCATGGAGACTGTTCTCCCGTCCTGCAAGACCGCTATGACCCTGCGCGACGATCTGGTCACCGAAGGTCTCAGGATAATCTATGAAAAAAACCGCTAACGTGCTATAATCCTCATTGCGCCGCACCTCACGGCATCCTGAATGCCAAATAATGGAGGGCGACAGCAGGAGATTAAAAAAATGAATAACAGAACTAAGACCCGCACACTGACCGGCGTCGCGATCTTCACCGCGCTGGTAGTGGTACTTCAGCTGCTGGGCAGCTTCATCAAATTCGGCCCCTTCTCCATATCCCTTACGCTCATACCCATCGTGGTAGGCGCAGCGCTTTTCGGACCTTCCGCCGGAGCCTGGCTGGGATTCATCTTCGGAGTCACCGTGCTCCTGTCGGGCGACGCAGCCCCCTTTCTGGTGGTAAGCGTGTTCGGCACAGTCCTCACCGTACTGGTCAAAGGCGCACTCGCGGGACTGCTCGCAGGGCTCGTCTACAAGGCGCTCAAGGGAACCAACGTCTGGGTCGCTTCGGTATGCGCCGCACTCGTCTGCCCCGTAGTCAATACCGGCGTCTTCCTCATAGGCTGCAAACTGTTCTTCATGGACACTATAGCGGCATGGGCTGAAGCCCTCGGCTTCGAGAGCGTCGGAAGCTACATGATCTTCGGTCTCGTGGGCGGCAACTTCCTGTTCGAGGTACTGTTCAATATTCTGCTCAGCCCCGTGATAGTCAGGCTGATAAAGATCGCGAACAGGGACGAACCGGATACACAGTGAAATCATTTCATGAAGATTACGTCCATACTGTTTGATAATGACGGTCTCCTGGTGGATTCCGAACGCGTGACGTTCGAGATCTGGCAGGAGATCTTTCTGCGTCATGGTTATGATCTTTCCATGGAAGACTACTGCGAGGTGGTAGGCCTCAATGAGGCAAGCACCGCGCAGCATATCATGGAAAAGTTCCCGGGCCTTGACCCCTATGAAGACGTGTTCAGGGAATGGGACGAGAGATATGAGATACTTGCCCCTGCCGGCGGAGTCCCTCTGAAGAAAGGCGCTGTGGAGCTTCTGGACTATGCCGACAGCCGCGGATTCAGAAAAGCCGTTGCATCCTCCAACAGCCTGTACTGGGTCAGCGTACTTCTCGGAGCTAACGGGATCTTCGACAGGATGGATGCCGTATCCCACGGAAAGCTGGTAACGCACGGCAAGCCTGCGCCTGACATCTTCCTGAAAGCCGCCGAGCTGCTCGGTTCGGAACCGTCCGAGTGTCTCGTGCTGGAGGATTCCCCGAACGGCATCCGCGCCGCTGCCGCTGCCGGAATGGTCCCCATCTGCATACCCGACCTGAGGCAGCCGCCGGAAGAGATCACGGAACTCTGCGCAGCCGTGCTGTCCGACCTCGGTGCAGTCATAGGATGGCTCGAGGAGAATACCGCTGACTGAAGCGCTTTCTCAGCATAATACCGCACAAAAAAAGGAAGCAGAATCGAAAGATCTGTTTCCTTTCTTATATTCCTGAATCTGCGGATCAGCCGCCCATGAGCGTAGAGAGCTGGTCCTTTTTGATCACGTCATGCGCTCCGCCTTCCACTATGCTGGTCGCGGATACCAGCGTGATCTTGGCATTCTCCTGAAGCTGCTTGATGTTGATGCAGCCGCAGTTGCACATCGTCGACTTCACCTTTCCGAGAGATGCGATCACGTTGTCGTGAAGCGGTCCGGCGTATGGGACGTAGCTGTCTACTCCTTCCTCGAAGGACAGCCCTGTCTTTCCTCCCATGTCGTAGCGCTGCCAGTTGCGCGCTCTGTTGGAACCTTCGCCCCAGTACTCCTTGTAGAACCTTCCGCCGATGCTCACCCTCTCGGTCGGGCTCTCGTCGAATCTGGCGAAGTATCTTCCGAGCATTATGAAGTCGGCCCCCATCGCAAGCGCAAGCGTCATGTGGTAGTCCTGCACGATCCCGCCGTCGGAACAGATCGGGACATATATTCCGGTCTTTTCATAGTACTCATCGCGTGCAGCGCAGACCTCGATGACAGCCGTCGCCTGGCCTCTGCCTATCCCCTTCTGTTCGCGGGTGATGCAGATGGATCCGCCGCCGATACCGACCTTGACGAAATCCGCACCGGCTTCCGCAAGGAAAAGGAACCCGTCCCTGTCCACCACGTTGCCGGCGCCGACCTTGACTGTGTCGCCGTATCTGTCTCTGATGAAGTTTATCGTCTTTCTCTGCCACTCTGAGAATCCTTCCGAGGAGTCTATGCAGAGGACATCCGCGCCTGCCTCAACGAGCGCCGGGACTCTCTTCTCGTAGTCCCTGGTGTTGATGCCGGCTCCTACCATATATCGCTTCTCATCGTCCAGAAGCTCAAGGGGATTGGTCTTGTGGGCGTCGTAGTCCTTGCGGAAGACCATATACATAAGCCTGCGGTCCTTGTCGATGATAGGAAGCGCATTGATCTTGTGGTCCCAGATGATGTCATTTGCTTCCTTGAGCGAGACACCGTCATAAGCGACCACCAGATCGTCGAACGCAGTCATGAAATCGGTGACAGGCTCGCTGCCTTCCATCCTGCTCACCCTGTAGTCCCGGCTCGTGACCAGGCCGCAGAGCTTTCCGTTCGGGGAGCCGTCTTCCGTTACCGCAATGGTGTGATGTCCCGTCGCCTCGGCCAGCCTCAGCACGTCGTCCAGCGTGCTCTCCGGGCTCAGATTGCTGTCGCTCACCACGAATCCGGCTTTGTACGCCTTGACCCTGGAGACCATCGCGGCCTCGTCCTCGATGGACTGGGATCCGTAGATGAAGGACATACCGCCTTCCTTAGCCAGAGCGATCGCGAGCTCATCGCCCGAGACCGACTGCATGATGGCGGACACGAGAGGTATGTTGAGGCTTATCGCCGGTCCCTCTCCCCTTTTAAAACGGACCAGAGGCGTGCTCAGGTCCACTTTCTCGGGTATGTTCTCCTCGGACGTGTATCCAGGCACAAGAAGATATTCGCTGAAGGTGCGGCAGGGCTCGTTGTAATAGGTCGCCATATTGTCATCCTCCCAGACTGTATTCGTGCATTTATGTCAACTTTGATTTTTCATTATTGTACATTCATTATCCGTCTTGTCAACCGTTAAAGCAACATACCGCGCCGCGCAGGACACTGTATATATGAGGTCCCGCTGTAACCAGGTATTAATTGTTTCGGACCGCAGTTCTTTTTATAATGTATACAATGATAAAGAATACAAACGGGTTTTTCCCATCTTTTAAAATAGGAGGAGGTCATTTTGAAAAGATTCTTATCTCTGATCATGATACTGGTCATGGCGCTGTCTCTGTGCGCGTGCCACCCCTCCAGTCCCGAACCCTCTCCCCAGCCGGGCGGGAACGACAGTGAGGACCTCGCGCAGGAGCTTTACAACACACTAAGCGGCGTGTGGGTGAGGCAGGACAGCGACGCCGTTTCTTTCCTGACCATCAGCAAGGACGGCGGCGAGGTCTGCTATACCGCTGGCATCCCGATGAGCGATTTCATTTTCGGCGGCCCGGTAGATGACGTCAAAAAGAACGGGACCGTATACAGCTTCATCGTCCATGTGCCGGAGCGCCAGGCTAACGAGCTTTCGGACGGATGGGCGGCTTTCGATGTTTCCCTGAATATAGACATCGCCAGGCTCAAGGAATCTTCGATCAACGCCGAGGACCATGCCCACGACGGCAAGCCCGCCGATTTCTACTTCTATACAGAAGACTGGAACAACGTCGACTGGGGCGCGCTGTACGCAGGAAACGAACCCATGGGGAACGATGCGGAGCTGTTGTCCTCGCTTTGGAATCAGATCTCAGGCATATGGATGTACTGGGGCCAGTATGAGAACTTCTTCACGACATTCTCGATCAGCGACGGCCAGTACTGTGTGAGCCAGGGCATCCCCGCCAGCGGTTTCGCAATGGGAGGCCCCGTCACGTCCATCAGCAGAAGCAATAACGTGTACGAGCTCGTCATCCATATCGCCGGAAGGCACGACATCGAGATGGATTACGACGACATGGATCTCACGGCTAAAGTGACACTTAACGATGACGGCACCCTATGGATAAACCTGTTCACCGATGACGGCGATGTCGTGCTGTTCGAGTACGCCGCCAAGGACTGGGACAGCTTCGACTGGGATGCTTTCTATGAGAAACTGGGAGGTTGATATGCACAGATTCCGTTTACCGGCACTGATCATGGTGCTTGTCCTCTGCCTCTCGCTCTGTTCATGCGGGCCGAAAGATGATCCGGTTCCCGGCGGAAACGATCCGGAACCTCCGGTCGACGGTCCCGGCAGCGAGAAGGTACTTGACACGAAACTGCTGCAGGAATTCTACGGCATACTTAAGGGCGTCTGGGTACGCACCGGCGGTTCTTCCTCCGGTTATTCGTTCCTGGCTGTCTCCAAGGACGGAGGAGACATCTGCTTCACCGCCGGCATCCCCGAGAGCGATTTCATTTTCGGAGGGCCGATCGATTACATAGAGAAGTCAGGAAACGTCTATACGTTCAACGTCCATGTCCCCGAAGTCCCCTCTACAGAGGAGTATTCCGGCCATGAGGCATATGACCTGAACACCAGCATAGACGTCACGTCCATAGACGCGTATGAGATAAAGGCAAACGACCACGCAAGGGATTCCGCGATGGCAAGATTCACCTTTTACTGCGCCGATCTCGAATCTCTTGACTGGGGTGCGCTGCATGCAGGAAACGAACCCATGCCGTCTCTTGATACCGATCTTGCGGCCAAGCTTTGGAACCAGCTCAGCGGCATCTGGCTGCTGGATGAGGTCGATGACAGCATATTCTTCACGACCTTCACCGTTGAGAACGGCGAATACTGCATCGGCCAGGGCATCCCTGCAAGCGGATACATGCTTTCAGGCTACATCACCGACATTCAGGAAAAGGACGGGCAATACGAGATGATCCTGTTCGTTCCTGCAGTCGATGCGTCCGAGATGGATGACGGACACCCCGCATATTACACTGAGCTCTATCTTGCGATCACCGGAAACGGAAAGCTCAAGTTCACCTGCTTTGCCGGCGACGGTGACTACTCACAGTGGCGTTTTGCCGCGAACGACTGGGACACTTTCGACTGGAACCAGATATACGGTTCCGACGTATCCCAGGCATGGAACAAGCTCTCCGGAGCCTGGGTGGGGATCAATGAATCCGGCAAGACTCTGTTCGCTGACTTCTATGTCACTGTAAGCGGAGACAGGCGGGTCAGCATGGGGGTGCCTTTCACCGGCCCTGCCAGTGAAGGGACTGTAGTATCCTTCGAGGACAGGACTGTGGATTCCACCTGGTGGGCTCAGCTGGAGCTGCTTGATTCCGGAAAGAGCATCCTGATCATGATAGATTACAGTGCATTCGCATCCGGAAAGATCAGGATCACCGACTTCTTTGATGACGGAAAAGTCTTCACTCTTGAGTATAAGGCTCAGGATTCACAGCATCTCACGGAAGAAATGATGCCGTGACGACCCGTATCGACGCGGGGGAGGAATATTTCCTTCCCCGCTTTTTTTGCGCTTTTCTTTCCGGTCTGCTCCCCGTGTGGCTGTGTGTTCTGACGCCAGTGTTTCCGCTGCGAAACGATTCTCACCGTCCTGTAACCATCCTGTCCGCTCTTTAGCTATTATGTACAAAAGGACAGGCGTTTTATGCAAAAAGTTCCCAATCGTCCGAACCCCGTTTTTCTTGTTTTTGGATATACCAGTATGGCAAAATATAATCAGTAAAAACGACGGGGTGCTGAATCATGACTGTGTATCACTTCAATACCTGCCATACCGGGATGCACCACGTTTCTGTCCGTTCGTGAGCCTGACTGCTCAGGGCGGTTTTTTATTTCAGACAACAGAATAACGAGTCGATATAATTCAAATTCATGCGGTTTTGAAGTCTCTACCCGGCAGCCGTAAAAATGCCGGACTATCGGCGGGCATGCCTGTCACAGGTATGCCATCGCTATGGAGACTTCGCCTGAGTCTCCTTTTTTGTTATCAGCCGTCGGAAGACGGTCAGGATATATAGTCGGTAATTTGACAATATATGGAGGAAAAAATGAAAAAGTTATTCGCAATCATCATGATCCTCGTCCTCAGCCTTTCCCTGGTCTCCTGCGGAAAGAAGGAAGAAGAGTCTGAACCCGCAAAGTTCAAGGTCGGCTTCATCTTCCTGCACGATGAGAACTCCACCTACGACCTCAACTTCATCAACGCAGCAAAAGCAGCCTGTGAAGAGCTGGACGTGGACTATGTTCTCCGCACGAACGTTCCCGAGACCGAGAAGTGCTACGAGACAGCAGCTGAGCTTGCTGACTCCGGATGCTCGATCGTATTCGCAGACAGCTTCGGTCATGAGGACTTCATGATCTCCGCTGCCAAGGAGTTCCCCGACGTATGGTTCTGCCATGCCACCGGAACAAAAGCACACACCGAGAAGCTCGCCAACTACTTCAACGCATTCGCTTCCATTTATGAGGGCAGATACCTCGCCGGCATCGCGGCAGGCATGAAGCTCAACGAGATGATCGCCGCCGGCGAGTTCTCAGCAGAAGAGGCTAAGATCGGTTACATCGGTGCCTTCACCTATGCAGAAGTCATCTCTGGCTACACCTCTTTCTTCCTCGGCGCACGCTCCGTCTGCCCCACCGCTACGATGGAAGTAACCTTCACCGGTTCCTGGTACGATGAGACCGCTGAGAAGGAAGGCGCCAACACCCTTATGGACCGCGGATGCAAGCTCATCAGCCAGCACGCCGACTCCATGGGCGCCCCCACAGCATGCGAGAACCGCGGAGTACCGGATGTCTCCTACAACGGAAGCACCCTCGCCTCCTGCCCCAACACCTTCATCGTTTCTTCCCGCATCGACTGGACTCCTTACTTCAAGGAAGCCATCAAGGCCAAGATGAACGGAACATCTCTGCCCACTGACTACACCGGCACCATCGCCACCGGCTCTGTCAAGCTCACTGAAGTCAATGACAAGGCTGCTGCAGCCGGCACACAGGATGCGATCAATACCGCCACGAAGGCTCTTCAGGCCGGCACGCTCCACGTGTTCGACACCACCACCTTCACAGTCGGCGGACAGCCTCTCACCTCCTATCTCGCGGATGTCGACACTGATCCTGCCTACACCCCCGACACCGAGGTCATTGAGAACGGCTACTTCAACGAGTCCGCGAAGCGCTCTGCTCCGTACTTCGATCTGCAGATCGACGGAATCACGCTTCTCGACACCGCATTCTAATCTCTGAGTTATCCGGGAAGTCCCCATCCGGGGACTTCCCTTACTCATTGCCGGTTACCGGAGCCTGAAAACCATCGCTTTCAGGCCGCAGTAACCTGCAATGCTCTTTTTGTTTTATCGGAGGATCACAGTGTCAGATAAATCGATTGCCGTAAAGATGAGGGATGTCTCAAAATCCTTCGGATCTGTTATGGCCAATGACAAGGTCTGGCTGGACATCTACAGAGGCGAGATCCTTGCGCTGCTCGGAGAAAACGGCAGTGGCAAGACCACTCTCATGAATATCCTGTCCGGCATATACACTCCGGATGAGGGACACATCTACATCAACGACGAAGAGGTCACGATACGTTCCCCGAAGGAAGCCTTTGAATACGGGATAGGCATGATCCACCAGCACTACAAGCTAGTGGAGGTCCTCACCGCAGCGGAGAATATAATCCTGGGCGTCAGGCAGCCCGGGAAACTTGACATCGCATCCGTATGCGAAAAGACCAGACAGCTATGTGACGAATACGGCTTTGAGCTGGATCCCATGCAGAAGGTCTACGACATGTCCGTCTCGCAGAAGCAGACGGTCGAGATACTGAAAGCTCTGTACCGAGGCGCCGACATCCTCATCCTCGACGAGCCCACGGCAGTCCTCACGCCGCAGGAGACGGAAAAGCTTTTTGCGATCCTGAGAAACATGAGGGACAGCGGAAAGGCAGTCGTCATAATCACACACAAGATGAACGAGGTCGAGGAGCTCTCCGACCGCGTCGCGATTCTCCGCCAGGGCAGGTTCGTCGGTGACATGCCCACCAACAAGACCAATGCACAGGAGATGACCAACATGCTGGTCGGCCACCCTGTGTCTCTGAGCATCGATCGCCCCGATCCCGTCGACCCGAAACCCAGAATAGAGGTTTCCGGGCTCTCCGTCAGGAACGAGGAGGGAGTCCTCAAGCTCGACGATGTCTCATTTACTGCATACAGCGGCGAGATACTCGGGATCGCAGGGATCTCCGGGAGCGGCCAGAAGGAGCTTCTTGAGTCCATCGCCGGGCTCCAGCCCACCGAATCCGGCAGCATATCGTATATAGATGATGACGGGACCCGCGAGGAGCTCATCGGAAAGGATCCCCTTTCCATCGCCAATCTCGGCGTCACGCTGTCGTTCGTCCCGGAAGACAGGCTCGGAATGGGCCTTGTCGGAAACATGGATATATCCTCTAACATGATGCTCCGCTCATTCCGCAGCGGCAGGTCGGCATTCCTTAACCGGAAAGATCCCCGCAGGCTTGCCGAGCGTGTCGTTGAGGAACTAGAGGTGGTGACACCCAGCGTCGCCACTCCCGTCAGAAAGCTTTCGGGCGGAAACATTCAGAAGATTCTGGTCGGCAGAGAGATATCCTCCTCGCCAAAGGTCCTGCTTACTGCATATGCAGTAAGGGGACTGGACACCAATTCCTCATACACGATCTATGATCTGATAAACAAGCAAAAGCAGAACGGCGTCGCTGTGGTCTATGTAGGAGAGGACCTTGACGTGCTTCTGGAGCTCTCGGATCGCATCCTCGTCCTCTGCGACGGCAAGGTCAGCGGGATAGTCGACGGGAGAAAAGCCGAGAAGAACAAGATCGGCATGATGATGACAAAACTCGGAGGTGAGGGCTGATGGATAAAAGAAACAGAGCTCCACGCTTCCACATCGAAAGACGCGCTTCCCTACCGTGGCACAAGAGCCTCGCGGTAAGGCTCCTGTCGATACTTGCAGCATTTATCGTCTGCGCGATTCTCACGATGATAATAACCGGTGTCAAGCCTGTGGCATTCCTTTCCACGATGGTCTACGGTTCGTTCGGCACTCCGAGGAAGATGTGGATCACGGCCCAGAACATAGCGGTACTGCTTTGCATCTCACTTGCCGTCACACCTTCTTTCCTCATGAAATTCTGGAACGAAGGGGCTGACGGTCAGATCCTTATGGGCTGTCTTGCCTCCTCCGCGTGCATGATAAAACTCAGCGACAGCCTGCCGAACTGGCTTCTGATCATCGTCATGCTTGTCGCCTCGGTCGCGGCGGGAATGGTCTGGGGTGTAATTCCGGCTTTCTTCAAAGCCCAGTTCAATACCAATGAGACGCTCTTCACGCTGATGCTGAACTACATTGCCACGCAGATAGTCGCGTATTTCATCGTCAAGTGGGAAGTTCCAAAAGGATCCGGCCAGATAGGCATCATCAACCAGAACACCGAACTCGGCTGGTTCCCTCAGCTGTTCGGCAGTAAATACATCCTGAGTATACTGACCGCGGCACTTATGACCGCGTTCATCTATTCATACATCAGATACAGCAAGCACGGGTACGAGCTCACTGTCGTGGGCGAGAGCACCCGCACCGCGAAATACATTGGGATCGATGTCAAGCGGGTCATCGTCAGAACGATGGCTCTTTCCGGTGCTCTTGCCGGTCTGATCGGCTTCCTCCTCGTATCCGGGATAAACCACACCCTGACCACAACGATAACCGGCGGACAGGGATTCACCGCCGTCATGGTGTCGTGGCTTGCCCAGTTCAATCCGATCGCCATGATCGCTACCAGTTTCCTCATCATTTTCCTGGAGCGCGGAGCTATCGAGATCTCTTCCGCCTTCACGCTCAACCAGTCATTTTCAGCCATCCTGACAGGCATCATCCTTTTCTTCCTTATCGGAAGCGAGTTCTTCGTATCTTACCGGATAAGGAAGTCTGCAAACACTGAAACGGGAAAGGAGCAGGATAAATAATGTTCGACATCACAGCTTTCTTCCCCAGAGCGGTCGCTCAGGGCATTCCCCTCCTTTTCGGAAGTACCGGAGAGACGCTGACCGAAAAAGCCGGTAACCTCAACCTCGGGATCCCCGGCATCATGTATGTGGGCGGCATCAGCGGCGTCATCGGTGCGTTCCTGTACGAGCAGAACACCTCCAGCTTCAATCCGTTCCTCGCAGTGCTCATACCTTTCCTCTCCTCGCTTCTGGGCTCCCTGATAATGGGTCTCATATACTCATTTCTGACGATCTCGCTTAGAGCCAACCAGAACGTGACCGGCCTCGCAATGACCACCTTCGGCGTAGGGATCGGCAACTTCTTCGGTGGTTCGCTCATCAAGCTGACAGGCGCTGAAGTCCCCAACATCTCGCTTTCGGCGACCAGCATCTGCTTCCGCAAACATCTGCCGTTCGCAGACAGGC
>JAFZZV010000165.1 GCA_017828855.1 Oscillospiraceae bacterium
ATATGAGGTACGGCCTGAGCTTCTCAAGGAAGTCAGCGCCGAAGACAGCAGGGAGAACAAGCTTTCACTTAAGTCGACGATAGCTGTCCTTGCAGTATTGGTGCTTCTTGTCGGCGGAGGACTGTCTCTTGCTGCCAGCGCTAATCCGGACGGCCTCGAGTGGGCGCTCTTCGGAAATGAGGAGGACGGATATTCAAGCAATATGGGACTGGATGAGGAAGACTTCGGAATCTCGAGCCCGGCCTCTGAAAAGGCGGGGGAGATCCAGGAGAGCACCTCATTCCTTCCGGACTATGCATTTGCGGATGATGAAGAGAACCCTCTGGGAACTACAGTTTCCGGCATCATCGGCTCGCTGATAGTAGCGTGCCTTGCAGTTGCGATCTGCTTCATCGGCGGATTCTTCCGCAGAAAGAATGCAGAATCGGTATAATGGAATAAGACTGTAACGTATCGTGCTATGCGGCAGCTCTGCTGCCGCATTGATTATCAGGAAAGGAGGGGAGCGCCGATGAACGATGCCGAAAGGGCTGTGCTGGATCTCAGGGCAATGGATGAGCTGGAATCCATGGATTCGCCTTTGCACAGGCTGAGCCCTCTGTCCAAGTTCACTGTCACTGCGGTCTACATCGCGCTGACTGCCTCGTTCGGCAGATATGACCTGACAGGGCTCTTGTTCATGGTGATCTTTCCCCTCATCGGATATCAGCTCGCAATGATCCCCGTCAGGACATGCTTTTCCAGGCTTAAGGGAGTGCTTCCGCTGGTGGCGGCAGTAGGTGTACTGAACCCGTTTTTCGACAGGAATGTGCTTTTCCGGATCGGAGGGATCGCGGTGACGGGCGGGGTAGTATCCATGCTGACTCTCATGATGAAAGGCGTATTCTGCCTCATGGCTTCCTTCCTGCTTATGGCGACTACTGCGGTCGACGAACTGTGCCGCGATCTCAGGAAACTTCATTTCCCGAAGATGCTCGCATCACTGATCCTGCTGACATTCAGGTATACATCGGTGCTGACGGATGAGGTGGCTGCCATGACCCAGGCATACAGCCTCAGGGCACCTGGTCAGAAGGGAATACACATATCTGTATGGGGCACTTTTCTCGGTCAGTTGCTGCTCAGGACGATGGACCGGGCAGATGACCTCTACGACGCTATGGTGCTCAGAGGATTCAACGGCGAATTCCACTATGCCGGCGGAAGGAAGAGCAGCAGGTGGTCATGGCCGGCTGCAGCGCTGTCCTGCGCCGCGATCGTTGCTGCGAGACTGGTGAACGTTCCCGCGTTGTTGGGATCTCTGTTTATTTGAGGAGATTAAATGATCGGTTTTGAGAATGTCGGTTACGCCTATCCCGGAGGCAGCCCTGTACTGGATGGGATAACCTTTGAGGTGAGTGACGGGGAGAAGGTGGGACTTGTCGGGGCGAACGGCGCCGGCAAGAGCACTCTTCTTAAGTGCGTTCCCGGACTTCTGGAAGCATCCGGTATTATTACTGTCAGCGGGCTTAGGGTCAGCAGGGAGAACATCGCGGAGATCCGTCGGAAGGTCGGATTCGTCCTTCAGGATCCGGACAACCAGATGTTCATGCCTAAGGTGATAGATGACATGATATTCGGACCGGTCAATTACGGGTCGACCAGAGAGGAAGCGGAGGAACAGGCGGACAGCGTTCTCCGCGGACTCGGCATACCTCACCTCAGAGATAGATACAATCACAGGATATCAGGCGGCGAGAAGCGCATGGCTGCGATAGCCACCGTGCTTGCCATGAGGCCGGATGTCATGCTGATGGACGAACCTTCTTCCTCTCTTGATCCGAGGAACCGCAGAGCGCTTATCAACACTCTGTCCGGGCTCGATAAGACGATGATTATTGCATCTCACGACCTGGATATGATACTTGACCTCTGTCCCAGAGTGATACTGCTGGATCACGGAACGCTCATCGCAGACGGGGAGACCGCAGGGATACTGCGTGACAGGGAACTGCTGGAGTCGCACGGTCTGGAACTGCCGCTGTCGCTCTCAGGGCAGAAAGGGATATGATCGGCGGAAATAACGGCCGGTCACTTGGGACTTGCTGCGCTGAAATGATATAATTGTCCTATCAATACAAAAAGGAGGACCATGGCAATGAGTCTGCTCGGCAAACTGTTCAAAAAGGAAGAAGCCCCGAAGGTCGTGACAGAGAAAGGCGCTTTATATGCCCCGATATCCGGAAAGTACATCCCTCTTGAGGAGGTCCCGGACGCTGTGTTCTCCCAGGGTATTCTCGGGCCCGGATGCGGCATCGAACCTGAGGAGGGCGTAGCTGTGGCTCCCGCCGATGCGACCGTCACACAGGTCACCGATACAAAGCACGCTGTAGGCATCACAACGGAAGATGGGGCGGAGATACTTATCCACATCGGAATGGATACTGTTGAGATGGGCGGAGACGGGTTCACCTGCAAGGTCAAGGAAGGCCAGAAGGTCACCTGCGGCCAGACCCTGATCACATTCGATATGGACAAGATCAAGGCTGCCGGACACCCGACATGCACGGCATTCGTTCTGACCAATCCCGACGATTATCCGGAATTTGCCGTCGAGACCGGAAAGGACTACAAGAGGACCGACAGGATAGGAAAGCTGTCATAGACTGCGTATCTTAAAAACGACAAAAGAACAGCAGGCCACCGCTGAGATGAAGCGGAGGTCTGCTGCTTTTTTGTCAGGGAAACAGATCAGGCGTTTCCGTTACGTCCTCCGGTCAGGATGTAGCGGGCGCCTGCCTCGATGAAGCTGTCCGGTACGGATGTGGTCACGATGACGGCATCGCTCAGTTTCCCGAACGCGAACGGACTCAGATGATTGAACTTGGAACTGTCGGCAAGCACATAGGGAATGGTGCTGCGGCGTATCGCAGACTCCTTGGTAGCGGCTTCGCTCTCGTTTGACGTAGTGAAGCCGATCTTGTCGTGGATGCCGTTGACTCCTATGAACGCCACATCGAAGAACATGCTCTCGATCATCTCAACGGTCTGCCTTCCGGCGATCGCCTGTGTTCCGGGGCGTATCGGACCTCCGAGGGCTATGGTGGGTATGTCTCTCTGATAAAGAGCTGTCAGGTGCGGAATGCCGGGAGTAACAACAGTGATGTTCTTCGCGGTGATGTACTGTATCATCTCGAAGGTTGAGCTTCCGGCGTCAAGAAAGACCATCTGGTCATCGGAGATCAGCCTTGCAGCCCTCACGGCTATCGCTCTCTTTTCCTTCTGGTTGAGCTCGCTCTTTATGATCATGTGAGGCTCTTCGATCTGACCGGTGCTTATCCTGGCGCCTCCGTGAAAGCGGGTGATCATCCTGAGGTCCTCCATCTCCTGGAGGTCCCTGCGGACCGTCGCCGGGGATACCATAAGGATGTCTACGAGCTCGTCGACCGTCACGGTCTGTCTCTCGTTCAGAGTTTCGGTAATAAGTCTCCACCTGAACTGCTTTGTCATGTCGGCCTCCTTCCGGTGAAACGATCAATTCCGATGATCATATGATCAATTTGTAATATTATAGCACAAATAATGATGATCATTTGTATCAGTTACACAAATTAGTATTGTTTGATGTTGTGACTTTGTGTATATTCATGGCAGAAATCACGAAAGGCTGACGACATGATCTACACCGTTACGCTCAATCCCGCAATAGATTATTTCATCACCCTCAAAGACGAACTGATGGTAGATGAGGTGAACAGAGGAACAGGCGAGCTGTTCAAGGCGGGCGGAAAGGGCCTCAACGTATCCAAGACGCTGAGCATCCTGGGCGTTCCCTCCAGGGCAGTCGCGCTGCTGGGAGGGTTCACCGGAGCGTTCATACGCGACGCGTTCAGGGATGACGCGAATATCACGGTCATGCCGGTCTGGATAGAAGGGAACAACCGGATAAACCTCAAGGCGATGTATGACCACAAAGCGCTGTGCATCAACGGGACCGGTCCGTCCGTCACGGAAGAGGACAGAAAGAGGATCCTGGAGCTTTTCGGCGAGATCGCGGAAGGCGACACAGTGGTCATCAGCGGAAGCATGATGCCGGGGCTGGACGAGGATTTCGTCACCGAAGCAGCGGATATCATCCATGGGTGCGGGGCAAAGCTCGTGATCGATATGGAGAAGATAAGCCCCGAGACCCTGATGAGATGCAGGCCTGACCTCATCAAACCAAATCTCTATGAGCTGGGACTGATACTCGGGAGCGAACAGCTGGACAAGAAAAACGCTCCGGAAGCCCTTGACAGGCTGGTCGGAGCAGGTGTCGGAGCGGTGCTCCTGTCGCTCGGCAGGGACGGTGCGATGTATGTGGACGGAAGCGAGAGGCTCAGGCTGACTCATCCGGACACTGTGATGGTCAACAAAGTCGGCGCCGGAGACGCGATGCTCGCGTCGTTCATCGGGATGAAGGAGTCCGGACGCGGCGTGAGGGAGGCGCTCAGATACGGCGGAGCCGCGGGCAATGCAGTCGCATCCAAGCTTGAGGACATTACAGCGGAGGATATAGAGAAGTTCCTCCCGCTCATGGAAGTGTTAGATATGCAGGACTGAGGACTGCATCTAAATATGTCATTAATGAAACAAAGGTTTCAATGAGGAAAAAGAAAGGGTAAAGCTATGGCAAACCGCAATTATGAAGAGTGGGCGGGCAAGATCATCGAGCTCGTTGGCGGTATGGACAACCTTACCAACATCACCCACTGCGCCACCCGTCTGCGCCTGAACGTCAAGGACGATTCAGTCGTTGACACTGAGAAACTTGGAAAGCTGGACGGCGTTCTCGGACTGGAGAACCGCAACGGACAGGTCCAGGTCATCGTCGGACAGATCGTGGAAGATCTGTATAATGCGACCGCAAAGCAGCTGGAAGGAAAGGTCAAGCTCGGAGGCGAGGTGGAAGCCGGCCCCGGTGAGCACAAGACCATCCTCGAGCGTTTCGCGGGATTCCTTCTCATGATGTCCAGCGTCCTCAGCCCGGTCATCCCGGCCCTGATCGCCGCGGGATTCATCACCTGCCTGCTTCTGGTGCTTCAGCTGGTCGGCGTCATGGATACCGGCAGCTCCACCTACGTGATAGCTAACGCTCTCGCCCAGGCAGTTTTCTACTTCATGCCCATCTACGTGGCATACACATCCGCCGTCAAGTTCGGGACTGAGCCAGTCCTCGCGATGGTGCTCGCCGCCTGGCTGGTGCACCCTGACTGGGTCGCCCTGGTCAACGCCGGCTCCGAGACAGGCTACACCTCCTACTTCGGGATCCCCACGCTGCTCGCCACCTACAACGGTTCCGTGCTGCAGGTCATCCTCGCAGTATGGGTCATGAGCAAGCTGGACAACTGGCTCAAGAAAGTGCTGCCCAACAGCGTGCGCCACTTCCTCAAGCCCTTCCTGCTCCTGTTCCTGATGTCTCTGGTGACCCTGCCCCTGTTCGCGCCTCTCGGCGGTCTCGTTACCAATTACATCTATGCGGGACTTAACTGGGTCCGCAACACAGTGCCGTGGCTGGCAGTTCCCGCCATCGTCATCTTCTCGCTGACAGCCGGAACGTTCATGCCCGGATTCCACATGGCGCTTATTCCGATCGCTCTGCAGTCTCTTGCCGAAGTCGGCTATGACGACCTGATCAACATCTGGTTCTTCTGCTGCACGATCACTCCGGGATTCCTTGCCCTCTGGATCGCTCTCAAGACCAGAAAGAGCAAGCTCAAACAGTACGGCTTTACATCCGCTGTCTCCGCTCTGTTCGGCGGTATCTCAGAGCCCACCACATACGGAATCGTATACAAGATGCCCGTGCTCTACGGTGTGACCGCAGCCAGCGCAGTGATCACCGCGATCTATGCAGGCATCGTAGGCCTCAAGTGCTACGGATTCGGCGGATATTCGCTGACCAACATCCTGCTCTACATGGGACCTGACCACGATACGGCGAACTTCGTCAAAGCGCTCATCGGAGTAGTCATCATGGCGATCGTCACCTTCGTGGGCGTATGGGTCACCAAGTGGGATGACTCCGGATACACGGACGAAGAAGACGCATAAGCAAAGACCATTCTCAGAGATCCTCTGATGCGGGAGTGCCCTCTGCCTGGCAGGGGGCACCCTGTACACTTGACCGGGACACAGACCGAACGGAGAAAGACAAAGATGAGAAAGTATGACAGATCCCTCGTGCAGACGATCCGTGACAAGCAGTACACTGCACTGCAGGACGGAATGGAAGTCCTGTTCAAACCCGTGCCGGATGATGACAGGGAACACGCCATGGACCCGAGGCTCTATGAGATAGCCGCAGGGAAGAAGAAGATGTTCAGTGACAGGGCGAAAGGCGGATACCGGCTCTCCAATGAGCGCAACCGCCCGGACAAGGTCACATATGACCTCACGGAGTCGGAGATCGACTGTGACGAGAGGCTCATACATGTGAACGGTGACCACTATATCGACATCTTTATCTACCGCAGGGCTGATATCGGGGATGCAGTGACCCCGGTGATGGTATATCTGCACGGAGGCGGATTCACCGCGGGAAACATAGACCTGTTCGGAAAGCAGATGGCTTATGTCGCAGAGCAGTCCGGCGCCACTGTGGTGTACCCCGAGTACAGACTTGCTCCCGAGACTCCGTATCCCGGAGCCCATGACGACTGCTTCGCAGCAGTCAAGTATGTCTACGAAAACGCGGAAGAGCTGCATGTGGACAGAAACAGACTCATGGTAGCCGGAGACTCGGCCGGAGGAGTGCTGACATGCGCCTGCGCCCAGAGAGACATCCTTGAGGGAACGGACATGATCAAGAAGATATACCTTCTCTATCCCGCTCCGGACGGACGTCCTCTTGAGGATATAAACGATTATGTCTGGTCCTATGACGAGTATCCTATGCTGGACGAGCAGCGCGAGATCGCACTCAGCAGGGTCGACAGGATCAAGAACAGCATGGTCAGGGGAACGCCGAACCTCTACTGCCAGCAGTTCACCGACAGCAGCGATCCCATGATCTCGGCGTATCTGGCGACGGATGAGGTGCTTTCAAGGTTCCCGGAAACAGTGGTCAACAATGCCGAGTTCGACTACCTGCGCATCAGCGGGGAGCAGTTTGCCAGGAAGCTCGACCGGCTCGGAGTCAGAGTCCGTCTTGTCAAGTACTGCGGATGCGACCACGGGATCCTGGATATGCTCGGAACAACGGTGCAGGCTGAGGAGATCTGCCTGTGCATGGCTGACGAGCTCAGGTCGATGTGACCGAATACAAAAGATCCGTTGATAGAGATCAAATAACGAGTTTGAGGAGCGGAGAGTATCATCTCCGCTTCTTCTGCTATAATCTGACAAAAGGCACGAAGAGGTAAGGAAAATGAAGGCTTCACATGAGGAGATCATCGCAGCCGTGCTTAAGAAAGCGGAAGACCGGTTTCCGGGCGAACTTGAGCTCCTGGGCATCTACGGCTCGGCAGCTACAGGTGATCTTCATGAAAGATCCGATCTGGATCTGCTGATAGTGACATCGGAAAGGAGCGCGCCGGCTTTGTCCGAGGCGTTCATACTGGATGACGAGCAGGTGGGATACGATATATACTGCACTTCATGGCAGATGCTGGAGGAAGACGCCGAATGCAGACACGCGAACCTCGGAAAGCTGATGGATTCCGGTATCGTGTATTCAAGGGACGAAGCAGCGTCGGAGAGACTGGAAAGCCTCAGGAGGAAGGCTGCGGGGATACTGGCTTCCGATGAGAGATACAGCAGGGCGGGCGATATCATGCATCAGGTCCTCGTACAGTACGCACTTGCCATGGCGGCGGGTGGCATATCGGAAAGAAGGGGGCATGCGGCATATATGATCTCGCTTTGTCTGAGCGCGGTCATGATATCAGGCGGCAGGTATTTCAGGATGGGCGTCAAGAGGACCTTTGAGGAGATTGAAGGAGTCCCTCTTCCGGAAAGGTTCAGGGAGACGATATACCGGATCATAGGCTGCAGGGATGACGCAGATATGGAGAAGCCGTTGACGGAACTGCTCAGGATAATGCTGGCGTTCACCAAACGGACGGAGGAGAGACCCGCGCCGACCAGGGAGGATCTCGCAGGGACATATGAGGAAATGGTCTCCAACTGGAGCGGCAAGATGGAGGAGGCTGCGCAGAGAAATGACGTGTTCTCCTCTTTTATGAACATGGCATCGCTGCAGTTCATGTTCCGGGAAGTATCGGAACGGATGGCGGTCATGGAGTATGATGCGCTGGGCAGATTCGACCCGGATGACCTTGAGGGTAACGCCGGGCGGTTCGGCGATGCGCTGAAAGAGTATCTTGAGGAATACGAAAAGGCAGGCCTGGAACCGGCTCGCTATGCCGATGCGCGCAGTTTCGCAGAGCACTATCTGAACAGCTGAACCCGCGCTGAGAGACGCCGGCAGTACACATCAGTCTCTGCCTGTCCCCGGGTCCTGTTGGGCATTTTACAATACGGAAGCGGTCTCTTTTGGTGTATCGTGTCAATTGACCGCAAACTGCATTCAAAGATAAAATATTAATAGATAGATTCCGAGGCATATCCCTAGAGCGAAGGTCATAACTTCCGTACAGCGAATGCCTCGGTTTTTTGTTTTAGGGAGACCGCACGGCGTCATGCGGCTCTAAGCAGTAAAAGAGACGGAGGCAGGCTTTGCCCCGTTTGAGAGTTTGAGAAAAAACTAGAAAGTGAGGAGAATCAATGGCAAAGTACACTCAGCTTGCCGCTGACATCCTGAACGCCGTAGGCGGTCCGGAAAACATCAGCAGCATCACCCATTGCATGACCAGACTCCGTCTGGCTCTCAAGGACATGACCAAGCCCGTAGATGATGAGGTCAAGAAGATCAAGGGCGTTCTGGGGGTAGTGAGGAGCGATGAACTGTATCAGGTCGTCGTGGGAACAGACGTAGAGATGATCTACAATGAGATCCTTACCGCCGCTCCTGAGATCGCGGGAAAGGGCTCCGTACCGGATGACGCCCCCGCAAAGAAGGATGAGCCCACCAAGAAGGCGTTCGGAGGAAAGATCATCAGCTACATCTCCGGCTCCATCACCCCGACATTGCCGGTGCTGATTGGCTCCGGAATGATCAGCGCGATACTCGCGCTCCTTGCCAACTTCGGTCTGATCGACAAGGAGAGCAGCACATACGTACTGCTCAACGCTCTGGCCAACGCGGCATACACCTATCTGCCGGTCCTGGTGGCATTCGCGGCAGCCCGCCGCCTCAAGACAAATGAGTATCTGGCGGCATTCATCATGCTGGCGCTCTGCTCCAGCGCGATCACCGGAGTCGAAGGACTGAAGCTGTTCGGCATACCGCTCACGACGGTGAAGTACACATCCAACATCGTTCCCGCTCTTATCATGGTGCCGGTCATGGCATTCATCGACAAATACCTGCAGGAATACATCCCGTCGGTACTCAAGAGCGTGCTCAGGCCCTTCATCCTGTCGGTCTGCATGTTCAGCCTGACACTGTGGGTGCTCGGACCCATCGGAACATGGATCGGTGCGGCACTCGCGAAGTTCTGCGTATGGCTGAC
>JAFZZV010000166.1 GCA_017828855.1 Oscillospiraceae bacterium
AGTTGCCTGACGAGGAGAAGAACAGGCTTATCAGTGAGGATCCCGCGTTCGGAAGGGTAATCTGCAGATGCGAGACCATAACGGAAGGCGAGATAGTTGCAGCTCTTCACTCTGTAATACCTGCGAGGAGCATCAACGGTGTGAAGCGCAGATGCGGCGCGGGAATGGGACGATGCCAGGGAGGGTTCTGCTCACCGAGAGTCTGCAGGATCATAGCCAGGGAACTCGGGATAGACGAAACGGAGGTCCTGGAGGAAAAGGAAGGAAGCAATGTTCTCTATTCCAGGCTCAAGGAGGTGTGAGGCATGTATGATCTTATCGTTGTAGGCGGGGGTCCTGCAGGTCTTGCTGCAGCCAGTGCCGCATGGGAAAAAGGCGTCAGGAAGATACTGATCCTTGAGCGTGACAGGGAGCTCGGAGGTATCCTGAATCAGTGTATCCACAACGGATTCGGAGTGAAGACCTTCGGAGAAGCGTTGTCGGGACCGGAGTACGCCGAAAGATTCGAGAAGATGGTCGAAGAAACCGGCATCGAAGTCAAGACCGACACCATGGTGCTGGATATTGATGCAGACAGGAACGTATCCGCAGTCAATCCGGTGGACGGATATGTAAAGTATTCCGCGAAAGCTGTGATACTCGCGATGGGATGCAGAGAGAGGACCAGAGGGGCGATAACCATACCGGGAACCAGACCTGCAGGTATCTTTTCAGCGGGGACTGCCCAGAGATATATGAACATAGACGGGTTCATGGTCGGAAAGAGAGTGGTGATACTCGGCTCGGGCGATATCGGTCTGATAATGGCGAGACGCATGACACTGGAAGGAGCAAAGGTGCTTGCGTGTGTTGAGGTCATGCCAGTCAGCAGCGGACTAAGGGCTAATATAGCCAGGTGTCTGGATGATTTCGGGATTCCGCTCCTGCTGTCTCATACTGTGACGGACATCAGGGGAGACAAAAGGATAACCGGGGTGACCGTCCAGGCGGTTGATGACAAAATGGTGCCCATCCCCGGCACGGAACAGTATTTCGACTGTGATACGCTTCTGCTCTCCGTGGGACTGGTTCCGGAGAACGAGCTGACGAAGAAAGCCGGTATAGACCTGGATCCAAGGACAAGAGGAGCGTATGTCTTTGAGAACAGGGAGACCGAGTCGGAAGGCATCTTCGCCTGCGGAAACGTCCTGCATGTGCATGATCTTGTCGATTACGTGTCAGAGGAGGCGAAGTTCGCCGGAGAGGCAGCTGCCGATTATATAGCCAACGGTGAGAGGCCGAGAGACAGTTTCACGCTGACTACAAGCGGAGGAGTCACATACACGGTACCTCAGAAGATAAGGAAGGACAGCGGGATGAAGCTGGTCAATATCTATCTGAGGATTAACAGAAAAGTCAGAGAAGGAGACATAGTCATATCTGCCGGCGGGACCGAGATCGCCCGCTATCATAAGGAGAATCTTGCGCCGGGAGAGATGATCACCGCAGCGCTTCCATCAGTTCTGATGCAGAAGGTCATAGAGGCGGATGAGATGAACGTGAGCCTGGAGGAGATATCGTGATGAGAGAGATGACCTGTCTTGAATGCCCCAGAGGATGCCAGCTTTCTATAGATGAGCAGTCGCTGGAAGTCACAGGAAACAATTGTCCAAAGGGAGAAGCATTCGCGAGAGCTGAGCTCACCAATCCGATGCGCGTGCTTACTACGACGGCAGTGATCGAATCGGATACGGATGACATGATCCCGGTAAGAACGAAAGATCCGATCCCAAAGAACAGCATGTTCACAGCAATGAGGTTCATCAAGACCCTCAGGGCCAAGGCACCCATCAATACGGGAGACATAATCATCGAGGACCTTGTGGGCACGGGAGTACCGCTCATCGCAACGAAGAGCATCAAAAAATGACCGGAGAAGGCCATAAGGCCTTCAGTGAGGAATCAATGCTTGACATATTAACCTGTAAACTGCTCAGAGCAATAGGATCGAAGATAGGAAGGGGAAGCAGCCTTCCCGGACTGGTATGCAAAAAAATCTGGCCGAAAAGCCTTAGGACGCTGAAGCTTCCGGATAAGGTGATCGCGGTGACCGGATCCAACGGAAAGACATCCACTGTGGCCCTTCTCTGTAACATAGCGGAGAAAGCCGGCCTTAAGGTCGTCAGTAACCGTGAGGGAAGCAACCAGACAGAAGGAGTGGTAACAGCGCTGCTCAGCAGTGCTGATCCAAGGACCAGAAAAGTAGATGCCGATGTCGTCATCCTGGAGAGCGACGAGCGGTTCTGTCAGTACACATTCAGGGAATTCACACCCTCACATATCCTGATAACGAATCTGTTCAGGGATCAGCTCACCAGAAACGGACACAGGGAGTTCGTGAAGGGAGAGCTTCAGAAAGGCATCCCGGACGGAACAGTGCTGATACTGAACGCCAATGAACCGTTGTCATGCTCATATGGCAGCGGAAGGGAAGGGACAGTATATTACGGTGTATCCGCGCCGGAACTCAGAGAGGATCCCGGTCTTGAACATGCATATGACGACGGTGCCTACTGCCCTGTGTGCGGAAGGAAGATGGAATACGACTTCCGGATATCCGGTCATGTCGGGTCTTTCGAGTGTAGGAAGTGCGGATACCGGACTCCCCGAACAGCGCATTCTGTCACAAAGGCGGCAAACGGGAAATTCGTCATCGACAGCACATGGGAGATACGTCCGCAGATCTTCAATGAAGCGTACGCCCAAAACATATCAGCTGCATTTACCACTGCAGTAGAGGCGATGGGAGTGGATCCCTCTGTAGCCGCGGAAGCGCTCGACGGTCTGGAGCTGGATAACGGAAGGGTCGTGGAATTCAGGATCGGAGGCCACAGCGGAAGATTCATGCTGTGCAAGCATGAGAACTCCATGGCGTATAATGCAGCGATAAGCACAGCGCTCAGCGATCCCTCCGAAGCAGTCACTGTTGTGTTCATAGTCGACAGGCTCTCGCGCAAGTATGTAGCCAACGACATGTCCTGGCTCTGGGATATAGATTTCCACAGGCTGGCTGACGATAAAGTCAGGAAGATCATCCTTTCGGGAGGGTTTGCACACGATGCGGCTGAAAGGCTGCTTGTCGGGGGCGTGCCTGAGGAGAAACTGATAATAGAACCCGACCTTGACAGGATGATGGATGATGTCGCAGAAAGGTCGGAAGGTTACATATATGCAATGACTTGTTTCACGGACCAGTACAAGTTCCTCGACAGGCTGAAGAAGTACAGCGATCCTTCTGAAAGTGACTCAAAACAGGGAGGGAAGACGGAATGATCAGTATAATTGCCGCTTATCCTGACTTTCTGGATCTGTACGGGGAATATTCCGCCGTCAGGCTTCTGGAGAAGAGACTTGCCTGCGGTGACAGACAGGTCAAGGTCAGCACTCTTACGTTCGGAAGATACGCCGAGATAGAGAAAGCGGACATGATCTACGTAGGCGCCGGAACTGAGAACAGGATGCTTGCCGCGCTGGAGGACCTGCGGGGATATGCCGGCCAGCTGAAGGCTTTCCTAGAAAAAGGCGGGATACTGGAAGTCAGCGGAAGCTCCATGGCTATATTCTGCAACAGGATAACGGACCAGCGCTCCGGAAACAGATATGAAGGGCTCGGGGTGTTCGACGCTGAAGCGGAGATCACTCCGAAAAGGAGATATGGAGAACTGATCTGCAGTTACGGAGACGGAAAGAAGATAATAGGTGCAGTCAACAGTTCGATCGATTTCAGAAGGAACAGCGGACAGAAGGAGATGTTCACTGTCCTGTGGGATTCCTCTAAACGCTTCCAGAAAGGCGCCGGGGAAGGCATGAGGACGGGTGAGAACGTCTATGCGAGCGAGATCACCGGACCGCTGATCTGCAGAAATCCGCGTTTGATGGATGAGATAGCAGAAAAACTCTACGGCGACAGTCTGCCGGAGTGCACGGATACCTGGTACTTGGAGGCGTGGAAAGCATACGAGCATGCGTTCGGCATACTGTCAGCGGAGTCTCACATCAGGCAGGACGAAACGGTCTGAGGCACAGATGCTGTTTTCTTGCAGAGCATTTTTCCATCTGTTATAATTACTCAGCTCTCGAAGAATACGGGCTGAACGGGGTGTAGCGCAGCTGGTAGCGCGCTAGTTTTGGGAACTAGATGTCGTCGGTTCAAATCCGGTCACCCCGACCAAAAACGCTCACGGTCATTCCGTGAGCGTTTTTACTTGGCGATATGGACGATATGCAGTCTTATAGGGGTTCACTTTCTGAGTGTCTTAAGGAAGGTTTTCTGTTCCTCCGTTATCCTTCTGCTTTCGATCGCTTTCTGGATGGACTTGTTATGTACCCATCCTGAGAGCCGGTTCTCTGTAAGGAAACCGATGACGGAATCATATTGTTTCGCGAGAGCGGTGGCGAAATACCATGCTGAAGCCATGTTGACGTAATACTCGTCATCCTGCAGGGCTGCGACCATTTCTGCCTGAGACGGATCGAACCTGTCATCAAGAAAATGTCTCATAAGCATATCTATACCGAACCTGACCGTATAAGTCCTGCCCGATGACAGCCATTCCGGGATCCGCGAGAGCAGGAGGTCCCTGTTTCTGGAGAAAACGGAAGGAGAGAACTGATCACAGGTAGCCCAGTTGTCGATATACGGAAGGAATTCCTCGGTGCGGGACAGACATGAATGCATGTCTTTTATCCGGGACACGATAAATGCGTGGAGCTGGTTCTCCTCGAAGTAGCGATGGGGAAGACTGTCGAGGAACCATGTGATGTCCTGCGTTTTACACAGGTCTTTTGCCATATCCTTGAGGACAGGCGTGCGTACCCCTATCACGCAGTCTGCCGGAACACCGGCAAGCAGCCTGATCAGCAGTTCGCGGTATTCCGTGTCCTGAGCGGAGAACAGTTTTTCTATGATCTCATCTCTGTTCATAACGTCTACTCCGATCTTTGATTCTAAGTAGCATTATGGCACAGAAAGAGGGCTGCCGCAAAGGCAGCCCTGAGTACATGAATTTTGGGAAGGCTCAATCTGTTTCTTTCGGAAGCGGTTGCGCCGCATTTTCCGCGGCTGCGGCAAGTTTTTTAGCTCTTTTTTTCTTGATGTGCTTCACGAGCGGGATAGCGATCAGGCAGATGACGGCTGCGAACGGGGCGAGATATATGATCCCGAGAAGCAGTGTCTCAAGGAAGTCAGCGAAGTCGCGCAGGCTGCTTCCGATCGTTGCGATCAGGCGGTCCCAGAAGGTCTCGGTCTTATAGGTGACGACCGATACTTCGTTGAGCTCTATGGTGACTGTGGAGTATGCGACCAGATTGTCAAAGGTATTCTTTCTGGCGGTATAGCTCTCTATCTGATAGATGGTGTCTGAGAGCTGGGCTTCGATCTCGATGAGATCGGACACGCTCTCCGCCTTCTTCATCATTTCTTCAAGTCTCTGGCGCTGGGCATTGAGGGAACTCAGTCTCGCCTCAGTGTCGACATACTGGGAGGTTATGTCCTCCATGCTGCTGAGAAGGCCGGTGACGTTTCCGAAATCGGATGTCCCGTCCAGGAACGACTGATAGTTTCCGGCAGGGATACGGCATTCAAGCCTGACCCAGTTCTTTATGTAGGAACCATAGGTGGAGGTATATCCGCCTCCCTCGTTTCTGTAACTGATGAAACCGCCGGCTTTTTCGATGGCTTCCAGGATAGCACTTAGGCTCTTCTCATACTCAAGCGTTTCAACAGAGATGTTTGCTGAGTATGTGAGCTTCAGACCGCTGGCAAGGGCGTTGCCGGATTGAGTGGCATAGTCGTAGCTGTCGCCGGCCTTTGCTTCCTCACGGGAATCCATTGCGGAGAAGCCTCCGTCGGAATCATACGAATAACCGCTGTTGCTATCGTAGTATTCTCCCTGTTCTGAATAATATGACCCGGAACCGGATTTTCTTCCGCAGGAAACGAGCATGAAGCTGACCGAAAGGATCAGCAATATCGCCAGTATCTTTTTCATCTTTTTGTTCTCCTTAATATGGCATATGACGGATCACGCCGGTCTGTCCGGTACAGGCTGCACGGTCTGCAGTGACAGCAGCCGTCCGTCGATAATAATGTGTACGGCAGGATGGTTATTGTTGCAGGTCACTTCGAAAAGAATATCCGAGATAAAGCTGCGACTCTGCATATGCGGATATTGCGTATCCGCATCAAAGAGTCAGACCGCCGTCAACGCAAAGCGTCTGACCTGTCACGAACGGAGCGCTGCAGAAAAAAAGGACAGCAGAAGCAATGTCATCAGGTGAGCCGATACGCTCGACAGGAGTGTCCGCAACTAAAGCATCGACGGCCTCTTTTGTCAGTCCGGCATTCATTTTTGTATCGATCAGGCCCGGCGCGATACAGTTCACCGTGATCCCGGAAGGACCGAGTTCTTTGGCAAGGGATCGGGTCAGCCCTATCACTGAAGCTTTTGACGCGGAGTATACGGATTCACAGGAAGCTCCGGAAATCCCCCACATGGAGGAGATGTTAATTATTCGCCCGAAATGTCCGGAGATCATGCGCTTTGCCGATTCCCGGCACATAAGGATCGTCCCGGTGCTGTTTATATCAAAGATGTTCTCTATCTCCAGGGCGGAAGTGTCCTGTATCTGTGA
>JAFZZV010000167.1 GCA_017828855.1 Oscillospiraceae bacterium
AAAGAGCTGTATCAGGTGCTCTGGCTGCTGCATGGCGGAACGGATGACTGCAACGACTTCATTCAGAATACGAATATCTGCCGCTATGCAGAGGAGAATAAGATAGCGGTCATCCTTCCCGAGGATGACGATGCGTTCTTCACGGACGGGTATATTCAGAACGGCGGTCTGTATTTCTCCTATGTTACGGAAGAACTAGTCAAGATGTGCCGCAGCATCCTTCCTATCTCCGATAAACGCGAAGACAACTTTGTGGCCGGAAACTCCATGGGTTCAGGCGGTGCCATGAAGTGCGCGGTGCTTCATCCCGAGCTTTACGGCGCGGCTCTCATGATGAGCGGGGCAGGGATCCGCATGCACAGGGCGGAGGATACCTGGGTATCCGGATTCCTTGACAAGGTGATAAACGGCGAGGATGTTTCCGATTATCCGAGACCGGAGGATCCCAAGAGGGATGTACAGATGGCCATCCCGATCTACGACATCCTCAGTGATCCGGAAAAGAAAGCCGCGCTTCCAAAGATGTTCTTTACATGCGGCGGAGCCGACAGGATCATAGACGACGTCAAAAAGGGGCTGAGATTCTACGACAAGCTTGGTCTGGATTATTTCTGGGAGGAGATCCCCGGGTATCAGCATGAGTGGGATTTCTGGGACATGCAGCTCCGCAAGGCGTTGAAGGAGTGGCTGCCGCTCAGGCATGCTGCGATCATTCCCGGAAAGGAGGAGGAATAATCATGGCAGTTATAAGCATGAACCTGTCTTCTGGATGTCTACGTATGAAGACTGATGTAATGGTGGTGCTTCCGTTCTATTCCCCCTATGATATCGCTGACGGAAAGCGCGATGAGATCTTCCCGGTCGGGAAGAAGTATCAGGTGCTGTGGTTGCTGAACGGCGGTAACGGAAACGATTGGGACTACGTGACGTATTCAAATATAGTCAGATATGCATATGAGCACATGCTCGCAGTCGTGATGCCTTCCGGCTACAACATGAACTATGATGACTTTGATCCGGGCATGAAGATGTGCAGGTACATCGGTGAGGAGCTCCCCAATATGCTGAGGAACATCTTCCCGTTCTCCGATAAGAGGGAGGACAACTTCATAGGCGGACTGTCCATGGGTTCGAACGGAGCCCAGAAGATAGCGATCCGATATCCGGAGAACTATGCTGCGGTCCTTGCGATGTCTGCCGGATCATTCAACGTCCGTCCTAAGGACGAGGTGAGGACGGTGCGCATCAATACGGGAATGCCGATGCCTCCACACAAACCCGACGAGATGGAGGAGAACTGCGAGATCCTTAAGAGAGATATCGCGGAGGGAAAGAAGCTCCCGAAATTCTTCATGATTTGGGGGGAGAAGGACATAGCCAGGGAAGGGTCCATCCGCTCTGTTAAATTCCTTAAAGAACAGGGATGCGAGGTCTATGAGGAAGAAGTACCCGGTGTAGGACATTGGTGGGATCTGTGGGATCCCACGCTCAAGAAGGCGCTCGACGAACTGCTTCCGATAAAGCATGATCTGCTGGATGCGGAAGAATAAGCACTGATCTGCTACTCCTGTCCTGTTGACTAGAATAGCGCTGATGAAATAAGGAGCATCTGCCACTCACTTCGCTGCACAGCAGAATTGAGGACGTCAGATGCTCTTTTTTTGGTCGGATCTGGAGGCGGGTATAAGCAGCCATATATAGATATTTATGATATATATAACATATCCGCGACGGCGTAAAACCGGAAACAATACTGTAATATCTCACCACCAAACTGACCAAATAACTATATGTTTTGTAAAAAGAAGTAAAAATACTGTCATTAATGTTGTAAAGGGTGACCTGTTATATATATATTTATATCATCATAACAGGGAGACGATTTTTGAGAATAGTAATGAGATAATAGGTTTCGCTCGGCCCGTCTCCCGTTGAACTGAGGCAGGACGGAATCCTATTGAAAACAAGGAGGAACGTATGAAAAAAATCCTTTCTATCATGCTGATCCTGGTTCTCGCTCTCAGCCTTGTCGCGTGCGGCAAGAAGGAAGGCGGCGGTGAAAGCGGCGAAAAGAAGCACCTGAAATTCGCTGTTATCTACACCGCGCTCGGCGACTTCTGGGATATGTGCGGCAAGGGTGGTTATCTGAGAGTTGAAGAGCTCAAGACAGAGTATCCTGACTATGAGATCGAACTCGAGTGCACAGCAGCTTCTGAGAGAGGTCTTACAGCCCAGATCCAGGTCGTTGAGAACATCATCGCTCTCGGCTATCAGGCAATGACCATCGCAGCTGCAGACGCGGAAGGCCTGACCCCTGTCATCAACCAGGCGGTTGATGCCGGCATGTTCGTACTCACCATGGACACAGACTGCCCCGACTCCAAGAGAACAGCTTTCGTCGGAACACACAACGAGAACTTCGGACGCAAGCTTGCTCAGTTCGCAGTTGACTGGGTAGACGGCGGCCCCAAGGTCATCGTAAACCACGGTGCTATTGCACAGCTCGGAATGATCCAGCGTCTCAAGGGCATCACCGATGTTCTTGAAGAGAAC
>JAFZZV010000168.1 GCA_017828855.1 Oscillospiraceae bacterium
ACCGGTCCGACGGCTCCTCAGGCACAGGGCGATATCCCGATATCAGAAAACGAAAAGGTTGTATTCATGAAAAGCAGCAGATGGTACAAGCTGGATACGGCGGCGCTGATCTTTCCTGCCATAAAACAGCATAACTGGAACAACGTCTTCAGGGTCTCGGCGACCCTCAGGGAAGACGTGGATCCGTCTGTCCTGCAGACTGCCGTCATAAATCTGATGCCTCGGTTCCCCTCATTCTATGTGAGGCTGAGAAAAGGCCTCTTCTGGAACTACCTGGAGAAGATCGAGCAGCCGCCCGTCGTGATGCAGGACTATGCATACCCTCTTGTCTACATGGGATCCGAGGAGATGAAGAGATGCTGTCTCAGGATCCTCTACTACAAAAACAGGATCGCTGCTGAGTTCTTTCATTCCGTCTCGGACGGCAGCGGAGGGAGCATATATCTCCGCTCCCTGACGGCCGAATATCTCAGGATCAGGCACGGCATAGAGATAGAATACGACGATACGATCCTGGATCCGTCCGAAAAGCCCAGGGTGTATGAGCTGGAAGACAGTTTCTCCAAGAACGCCGGAAGCGTTTCCGGGCGCGAGGTCGGGAAAAAGGCATTCCGCCTTTCGGGGACAAGGGAACCAGGAGACTACAAGCACCTCATAACCGCAGTCACCGATTCAGACCTGCTGCATGATACGGCAAGGAGATACGGCGGGACCGTTACAGCCTTCCTCGCCGGGGTCATGCTCCAGACCATAATGGAAATGCAGGCATCCACTGTTCCAGCCGGCAAGGAAAAGCCCGTGAGGATAACCATCCCGGTGAACATGCGGCGTCTTTTCGGCAGCAGGACGCTGCGCAACTTCGTGCTCACTCTCAACCTGGGAGTGGATCCCCGGACCGGACCCTACTCCCTTGAGGAGCTTGTCAGGAACGTTACGTACCAGCTGGGGCTCAAGGCGACGAAGCAGAACATGGCGTCCGAGATTGCCTCCAATGTCTCCGCCCAGAAGAGCCTGCTCATCAGGGTCATTCCTCTCGGTCTCAAGCACTTCGTTATGAATCTGGCCTACGCTTCATTCGGGGAACAGCTCGGATGCATCAACATATCCAACCTCGGTGTGGTCAGCTGTCCTGAACAGATCGCAGGATACATCGAAAGGATCGAGTTCATCATCGGGACGCAGCGCACATACCCCAACAACTGCTCCGTAGCGTCCTTCAACGGAAAGACATATATCAACCTGATAAGAAACATCAAGGAGACGGAACTGGAACGCCTCTTCCTGACGAAGCTCGTCAGCCTCGGCATTCCGGTCCGCATCGAAAGCAACGATATGGGAGGCGGAAACGAATAATGTATTGTGTAAAATGCGGAGTCAGTCTTCCCGACGGGGCGGAGAAATGCCCTCTGTGCGGTACCGCTGTCTGGAATCCGGACGGATTTGAGGCTGAACCTTCATACGACCGGAACGCATTGCCGGAGAAGCCTTTCGACCGCAACCCCGTAGCCATACTCCTTACCGTCATCTCCATCCTCGCGGCACTGGCCGTCACGGCGGTATGCCTCGTTCTGTACCGAGGCCTCGGATGGGGTGACTATGTGCTGGCCTCTATACTGCTGTTCTTCGTCGTCGCGGTCCTCCCTTTCTGGTTCACTGACCCCAACCCGGTCGTGTTCATCCCCGTAGACACAGTTGCGGTGGAACTGTTCCTGCTATTTATCTGCCTGCGTACGGGCGGGCACTGGTTCATGTCCTTTGCGTTTCCCTGCGTCGGGATCGTAGGCCTTATCAGCACGGCATCTGCAGCGCTGCTCAAATACCTCCGGAAGGGCAGGTATATAGTCATCGGCGGCATGCAGATCGCGTTGGGACTGTTCTGTATCCTTCTGGAATTCTTCCAGCACATCACCTTTGAGACAGAGATGTTCAGATGGTCGCTCTTCGCTTCGATCGCGCTCTTCGTCTCCGGAGCGTTCCTGCTGTGTGTCGGGCTGATACGCCCCCTGCGGGATTTCGTCAGCAGGGTATTCTTCCTGTAACGGCATTTCCATCCCTATGCGCGAAACTTATAATATAGGCAGAACTACAAATTCAGAAGGGGTATTTTGCAATGAAAAAAGTGTTGAAACGAGTATCCCCCGAGTCCCGCGGAACCTCTTCCGCCAGGACCGAACAGCTGCTCAGGGAGCTCAATTCCCTGGGAAATGAAGTCCACGGTTTCCTCCTCGCGATAGACGGCGAGGTCATCTGCGAGTCCTTCGCAGCCCCCTATTCGCCCAACATCCCGCATTCGTGTCACAGCCTCGGGAAGAGCTACACGGCGACGGCCGTCGGTCTGGCTGTGACCCAGGGTCTCGTGTCTGTTGAAGACCTCCTGGTCGACATCTTTGCAGACGAGATAAAGGGAATGGGCATCGATGTCAAGCCCGGGATGGAGAAGGTGCGCCTGAGAGACCTCCTGAGCATGTCATCCGGCACCAAGGGAATGCCCAGGTTCGATGACTGCTGGTTTGAGAATTTCCTCTCCAGCGAGATAGAGCACGAACCCGGCACCACATTCCTTTACAACACCTCCGGAGCATCGCTGCTCGGAGCCGTCGTGGAAAAGGTCACCGGCAGGGACATGGTCACGTTTCTGAGGGAAGGCCTGTTTGGCGAGTTAGGCATAGAAGACGATGAGATCATCTGGCAGAAGTTTGCCGACGGCCGCACCGCCGAGCCTGGTCTGTGCGCCACCACAGAAGCCAACCTCCGTCTGGGCATGCTCTATGCGGAAGGCGGAAAAGCCTTCGGCAGACAGGTCATCGATCCCGAATGGATGAGAGAGGCCACAAGCCTGCAGGTGGAGAACGGTCCCGTCCATGGAGCCGACAACACATCCGCCGGATACGGCTGGCAGCTCTGGCTGAATACCACTCCCGGTATGTTCCGCTTCGACGGAGGTCAGGGACAGCTCGATATCATCTGGCCAGAAAAACACGCGGTAGCCGCCATCCACCAGTCCGGCAGGGACCCGGAAGGCTGCAACAACTGCATCCTTGCCATCCAGCACTTCATGGAGGAGATCTCCGACAGTCCTCTGCCGGAGGATCCCGATGCATACCGTTCCCTGCTGGAATACAGCTCCTCAAGAAGCATAGAGCCTCTGCCCGCTTCCGCGATACCGGACAGTTCATATGACCTTTTCGGGACATATGTCATGAAGGAAGGCTCCTTCGTCCCGTACATAGAAGTGGCTCCCGGCAACAGGGACTTCTGGTACCTGTTCCACGACCGCTCCCTCAGTCCGGAGACGGTGACTCTGGAGCTGCGTCCCAGGAACGACGCCGTCATGCTCACCCTCAACCGCGACAAGAACTTCCTCTGCGGCCTTGACGGCAGATGGACCGTTCAGGATGTCGAGAACCCTCTCAAGGGACTGACAAGAGTCGCCTGCTGCGGTGAGTTCCTCGAGGACGGATCACTGCACCTGATCCTGAAGTGGCTCAACGGCTGGTCCGTATCGGATGTGATCATCCGCAGGGGAGAACGTCCCGGCGACCTGCTGCTCACAAACACGAAGGATATGCTTCACGAGTATCTGCCGCCTGTGATCCATGAGTGCAAAGCCAGGAAAGTCAGGCTTTGATACCTGTCATCTATAAAATGAGAGCCGGAGCTGTCGCTCCGGCTCTCACTGTTTGATATCCGTGTTCTCAGATCTCGGGGTCCACTATGGAGATGACCTCGTATTCTCCGTTCTCGTATCTGACTGTCGCTACTCCGCCGTTATTCACATAGACCTTGTCCCCGTTGACCTTGTCCAGTACCGGCATGAGCAGGCCCATCGATGCGCCGGAACTGACCATGAGCACATTCCCGCCGCCGGCTTCCTCAGTCTCCCTGCATATCCTGTTGATGGTGTTCATCATCCTAGTCTGCAGGGTCTCACAGTTCTCAGCGGCTCCGGTCTCGTCCGTGGATGCCATGACGTCCGCGAAGACCATGTTGCCCACCTGCTTGCGGTATTCCCTGTAGTCATAGACACCGGTCGCTTTTCCTATGCCTTCGTTGAGAAGGACATAACTTTTGCCGTCATACTTGCCGTAGCTCAGTTCCTTGAGCCCGTTGTCTATGCTGATCTCCGGCACGCTCCCTGTCCTGTTTTGATCCAGGATCAGCTGTGCCGTCTCCTGCTGCCTGACCAGTTCGCTGGCCCATGCCGAATCGAAATGAACGTCGGCAAGCATCTTGCCGTCCGCAACAGCCTGAGCCACTCCCTTTTCAGTGAGGGGGCTGTTTGCCCAGCCCTGGATTATTCTGATGACATTGTTGACTGTCTCGCCGTGTCTGACGATATATAGATTGACCATATTATGCTTCTTCCTTAAGAATTCTCATTATCGCGGCGGGATCCTTTCCCCCGCGGCTCAGTTCCATGACTCTGTCCAGTACCGGCTTCGCGTGCGAGAAGAACCTTTTGAGCCCGCTGCAGAGATAGTACATGCCCTCCTCTCCGTCCTCAGAGAGCGCGAACCTGTCCTTGAGGCAACCGCCGCCGCATGCATCCAGATAAGGGCATTCCCTGCACTCCCGTGTCAGGGCATCCCTCTTGGACTGACCGAACCTGTACTGGAACTCGCTCGTCAGGGCGTCCTCCAGTCTGGTCGACGGGAGCGTCCCCAGCCGGTGTTCCGGGTCGACGAAGTGATCGCAGGAGTATATGCCTCCGTCCTCCTCCACTACCAGGACCCTTCCGCAGGTCGCGGTCATCCAGCACAGTGACGGCTCTCCCCCTGCCCATGCCCTTGAGGTCTCCGCAAAGAGCTGCACATCGGTCTTCCCGAGATCGTTATATACCCACTCGTCGAATATCTCGCAGAGGAACCTTCCGTACATCTCGGGAGTCACCGACTCTCCGGTCATCGTCCCGTCAGGCAGTCTCACAATGACCGGAATAAACTGGATCCACTCCGTACCGAGGTCCCTGAGAGCCCTGTATGTCTCAACGGGATGCTCCGCAGAATCCGAGGTCACCGTGCACAGCAGATCGGGATTGATCCCGTACCGCTGCAGTCTCCTGATGGATTCCGTCACTTTCGCATATGTCGGGTGTCCGCCGATATCGAGCCGGTTCCTGTCATGCACCAGTTCGGTGCCGTCGATGCTCACCCCTATATCAAACCGGTTGTCTCTCAGGAAACGGCACCACTCCTCGGTGAGGAGCGTGCCGTTCGTCTGAAGATTGTTCCACACCTGCCACCCTCTCGGCAGATACCTCTTCTCGTAGTAGACCACCTTCTCATAGAACTCCAGGCCTGCGAGAGAAGGCTCGCCGCCGTGCCAGGTGAATGACACGACCGGTCCCGGACTCGCCTCTATGGTCTGGCGTATGAGCCGTTCCAGAAGGGTGTTGCTCATCCTGTTCTGGACTTCATGGGTGGAATACTTGCCTTTTTCAAGGTAGTAGCAGTATCTGCACCTGAGGTTGCATCTGGATCCCACCGGCTTCGCGATGATCGCAAAAGGCTCAGTGTTCCTGGATGCCATTATGATTTCAGGTGTTTGTCAAAGAATGCCATAGCCTTCTCCCAGGAATCCATCGCCTGTTCCTGCCGGTACATCGGCTTGTCATAATACCAGATGCCGTGTCCGGCACCGTCATACCTGTGGAACTCGAAATCCTTTCCGAGTTCTGTCAGGACCTTCTCCATCTCATCTACCGCATTCTTGTCCGGCCAGAAGTCTTCGTTTCCGAAGATGCCGAGCAGCGGGATATTGAGGTCGGGAGCATAATCGAGAGGCGTTTTCTGACCGGGAGCTGCCGGTGCGCCGCCGGGATTCGTCACTCCGCCCCAGCAGTCTACTGCGCAGTCGAATCCTGGGACCGTGCAGGCCGCAAGGAATGTGTGGCGTCCGCCGGAGCACATGCCGATGACGCCGGCTTTTCCGTTTGAATTGGTCTGGCACTTGAGGAAGCTGAGGGAAGCTGCCGTATCACCCATGACGCTCTCGTCCGGGACGCCGCCGTTCTCTCTGGCTTTGGCACTGACTTCAGTCGGGGTGCCGTGTCCTACGCGCTCATAGATGTTGGGGCACGCGACCGCATAGCCGTGGCGGCTGAAGCGGTTGCACTGTTCTCTGAGCCACTCATCCCAGCCGGGCATGTGCGGGATCAGCACTATTCCCGGATAGGGGCCGGAGCCCATGGGACGGGAATAATAAACGCGGATCTTGTCACCGTTATAACCGTCGATGACGACGGTCTCGGACATGATGCCTTCATAGTCCGCTGTGTTGAATGAATTCCACATGATCAAACCTCCGTTGTATTTTATTGTATGTATCTATTCTACCTTATCTTCCGGTCTATTTGTATACATCGTAATCCTTGTCGAAGAACCTGGTGCTGAAAGGCATATGCAGATCGTCGGCCTGCCCGAACGGCATGTCTTCGAACTTGGTGGGCACGCTGCCTTCCGGCACGATGGGAGGCTCGCACGAGAGAGGCGGCATCACCATCGGTTCCCTCTCACCGACATCCTGTTTCATCCCGAGCTCGTTCTGCAGGAACTGCCAGCATCCGGGGAACCAGTCGTCAACGCAGGGCGATGCCGTCCCGTCCTTCTCGAGATATCTCTTCTGCACGCTCGTGTCTCCGTGGTCTCCGTTGGATGAGATGTAGACGCCGAACGGCCTCTTGTGGCGCTCCATGGCATCGAGCATCGCGATCGTCTGGTATACGGACACCAGCGCGTCTTTTCTCGCGTGATGGAAGAACGCAGGAGGTGTCTGGTCTCCCACAAGGTCTCCGTTGGCGACATATGTGAGCTGAGCATCACCGGTCTGCTGCCCGCAGAACATCGGTCCGAATCCGAGGACCATGGCGTTGGGCTTCGCTTCCTCTCCATTGCATCCGGCCGCCTCCATCAGGTCGGGTCTGTTCCAGAGGTTTCCGCACGTCATGCAGATGAACGCACCTGCGGATCCTCCCGCGATGACGATCCTGTCGGGATCCACCGACCACTCATCGCTGTGATCCCTGACGAGCTTGATGGCCTTCATTAGATCTATGGTGACCTGAGGGAATCTGTAAGCCCTCCCCACCGGATACACATATGTGCAGGACACGCGGAATCCGCGCTCCACAAGCCTGGAAGCTATCTCCCCGCGGTCAGTCTCCACACACATCATGAAGGCTCCGCCGGGAACATAGATCAGTGCAGGTGCCTTTTCTTCCGCCGGTCTTTCGTCATAGATGTCCACCATCAGTCTGGCGGAACCGTCGCTGCTGAGATCGAATCTTTCGGTACGCATGAGATCCCTCCTGTTATCTGTGATATTCCTTGCTTCAATTATATGTTTCCTGCGCCTGATGGGCAAACGAAAGGTATTTCCAACAGTGCCGTCCGGGGATATAATCTTTCCAAGACACCCGGAAGGAGAAATCACGCTTATGGAGACTATTGCCAGCTTCACGGTGGATCACCTGCATCTGATGCCCGGCCTTTACGTTTCCCGGAAAGACAGGAACGACGGAGCCACGGTCACCACCTTCGACCTCAGGATAACGAAACCCAACAGGGAGCCGGTCATGGACATGCCTGCCGTCCACACGATAGAGCACCTCGGTGCAACCTTCTTGAGAAACAGCGATCGCAGGGATGACGTCGTCTATTTCGGCCCGATGGGCTGCCGCACAGGCTTCTATCTCGTCATGTTCGGCGATCTGTCGTCCGGGGATGTGTTCCCTCTGGTGCTGGAGATGTGCGGTTTTATCCTCGGATATGAAGGAGATATCCCCGGAGCCGCTCCGGAACAGTGCGGGAACTGGTCCGAGCAGAACCTTGGCATGGCGAAATACTATATTGAAAAATACAGAAAAGCTCTGGAGAAAGATAGGAACTTCGTCTATCCGGGGCAGGAGGAAAACGCATGAGATTCGAGTTTCCGCTAATACTGGACGGTGCGATGGGCACCGAGCTCATCAAGAGAGGCTACACAGGCGAGATAAGCAGCGAAGAGTGGTCTCTGCTTCATCCGGAAGTGATCCGTGAAATCCAGAGCTCATATATCGATGCAGGCTCCCGGATGATCTACACCCCGACTTTCGGTGCAAACAGAGTCAAGATGGAGAAATACGGACTGCGTGACAGCGTCACTGACTACAACATGAGACTGGCTGCGCTGTCCAGGGAGGTCGCAGGAAACAGCGTTTACGTTGCTGGCGACCTTGCTCCGTCCAATCTCTTCATCCCATCAATGGCGCATGATCATTTTGAGGAGATATATGAGACTTACTTCGAACAAGCTTCCGCCCTTGAGCGGTCCGGAGTCGACCTGTTCGTCATAGAGACCATATCCTCCGTCGCCGATGCCCGGGCCGCGATACTCGCCGTGAGAACGGTCAGCACCAAGCCGGTGATGGTAAGTTTCACCTGCAACAAAAAAGGGAGAACGATCACCGGAGCCGACGTGTCGGCGGCGTGCGTAACTCTCCAGTCGATGGGGGCTGACATTTTCGGTCTGAACTGCTCCTACGGTCCGGACGATATGATCCCTCAGCTGAGAAGACTTTCTGATTATGCCAATGTGCCCCTTCTTGCAAAGCCGAATGCCGGCATGCCGAAGACCGTGGACGGAAATGCGGTATATGACTGCTCCCCGGATGAATTCGTGAGATATATACCAGAGATGATAGCTGCGGGAGTCAGGGTCTTTGGGGGATGCTGCGGCACCGACGCATCTCACATCAGAGCTCTTGCTTCAGTTCTCAAGAGTGCAGAGCTGCCCGAAAAAGGCAGGCACGATGAGATCTTCCTCTCGGTCGAAAGAGAGGTCTTTCTCCTGGAAAAAGGAGCCGCACCGGAACGATTCATACCGTGTGGAGAAAATCTGCGCGCCGATGCCGCCGGATTCGGAAAGGACGAGATCATGGGCATAGATCTGGTTGATGCCGATATCTACGAGCTTGAGGCTGTTCAGTGGAGATTCAAAAACCCTGTGTGTTTCCGCAGCAGCGATCCTACGATACTCGAAGCCGCTCTCAGAGTCTTCCAGGGCAGAGCCGCCTACACCGG
>JAFZZV010000169.1 GCA_017828855.1 Oscillospiraceae bacterium
AACCTGTTCCGTCAGGCATCCCTCACCAAGGTCGCCATGTACACCACTGCCATGATGCTCTATGAGCAGGGCAAGTTCCTCATGACCGACCCCATCTATGAGTACTTCCCGGAGTGGAAGAACTCCACCAAGACCATCACCCTGCCCAACGGCAAGGTAGAGGTCGTCCCGGTGGATCATCCCATCACGGTCAAGAACATCATGAACATGACCTGCGGTCTGCCCTATCAGATGATCATGGGCAACATCCCCGTAGCTCATCCCACGTCCAGAGCCATGGCCCGCGCCATGAAGGACCTGACCGATAAAGGTCACTACACTCTGCGCGAGCAGATCAAGGCCATCTCCACCGTACCGCTGGCTTTTGAGCCCGGCACCAGATGGCTCTACGGTTTCGCCAGCGAGCTCACCGCGGGACTTCTCGAAGTCATCGGCGGAAAGGCTGCCGAGCTGGTCATCAAGGAAACTCTGTTCGATGCACTCGGAATGGACGATTCCGCCAACTTCCTCAATGACAGGATCACCGAGGACCGTCTCGTCAAGGGCTACTACCTCGTGAGGGGCAAGAAGCTCGGCGACGAAGGCGCTCTCGTCGTGTCTCCTCCCGACAGGGAAGCTTCCATGGTCGGAAAGCTCGGAGAGGTCTCCGGCTTCCAGCGCGTCATCACTAACTCCAAGGACTACACCAAGCTGATGCAGATGCTGGCCAACGGCGGTGTGTACAACGGCGAGAGGATCATGGGCCGCAAGACCATCGACCTCATGAGGACCAACACAATCTCCGACAAACTCATCAAGGAGGACTTCTCCAACACATATCTCGCAGGCTACGGCTACGGCTACGGCGTCCGTACCCTCATGGACAAGTATGTGGGACACCACAACGGCTCCCTCGGCCAGTTCGGCTGGACCGGCGGTTCCGGAACATGGGCGGAAGCGGATCCCTCGGAAGGCACATCCATCGTTTACATGCACAACGTACAGCCCAACCACGAAGAGTATCACCACATCAGGATGCGCGACGTGGCTTACGGCTGCCTGGAGTAAGCGAAACAGGATCACGGAGGAGCAGTAAATGTATAAACCTCTGAATCCCGCTTTTGAGGAGCACGGACTGTTCTTTAACCCGGCTTACATGACCATGAAACTGACAAAGGGCGGGCCCAAGCATGTCGAGAACCTGAGGGGTGTCGTGGCGGACTATGACGGAAACGTCACGTTCTCCATGTATGCTCCCGATGCGAAGGAAGTATCCGTAAGTTGGGTCGACATCAACTATCAGGAGAAGCCGATGCCTCTGGATAAGAAGGAGGATGGCGTATGGTCAAAGACCTACTCCGGAGTCGAGCCCGGATTCCATTACTGCCATTTCATCGTGGACGGACAGCCTGCAATGAACCCGCAGGCTCCGTTCGGATACGGCAGCCATGAAGTGGAGAACTTCTTTGAAGTACCGGACAAGGAATTCGACGACTACCTCGTAAAGGACGTGCCTCACTGCATATGACGGCGCAGTTGGACCATCGGAATCGGAGATCACTGGACCATTTCGTCGGAGATAAATAGACCGCCTTGGCGGTCCAGATTGGACCACACAGACGGAGCCAAAGAATATTGACACAAAGATAAAAGCAGGTATCATAGGAATTGCTTTTACTCATCAGGAAGGTAGTGCAACGCTGGGGAGCGACACGAGCGCCGGATGGGGTTTAGCGGAGAGAGTGGTACCTGGATGGGCCGCTCTTTTTTTGTTAGCACAAAACATAGTCACACTCTCTCCGGAAAACAAAAGCGATAAACCCCGGGAGTTTGAGGGCAGAGCCCTCAAGAGCAACAGATCAGATCGAGTTCTTGATCTTTCTCATAGACTCGCTACCACCAAGGGTGACGGTGTAGGCATTGTGTACGATCCTGTCACAGATCGCTTCAGCGATCAACGGATCAGCGATCTTGTCGTACCAGCCCTGCTTTTCAAACTGGGAACAGAATATAGTAGATCCATAACGAGACCTGTAGTCCACTATCTCCAGAAGGCTTCTGGAATCTTCTTCATTCAGCGGATAAAGCAGCCATTCATCCAGGATAAGAAGTCTTACCTTGGAATATGAGTTTATCATCTGGCGGAGAGTATTGTTCGCCAGAGCGATACGCAAGTCAACAAGCAAGTCAGGCAGACGAATGTATTTGACGGAATAGAAGTTCTTCACAGCGCTGACACCCAGAGCTGTGGCAAAGAAAGTCTTACCGCTACCTGTAGGACCTTGTATGATCACATTTCGCTTACTATCAATAAACTGGCATGTCGACAAAAGCATGATCAGCTCTTTGTCCAGATTGCGTTCCGGCAGATAATCAATAGCCTCAATACAGGCCGACTGATCCGCAAAGGAAGCATTTTTCATAAGTCTTTTGAGTTTGTTGTTTCTTCTGGAAACATATTCCGCATCTACCAGCAGTCCCAGACGGTCCTCAAAAGTCATGGAAAACGCGTTAGGATCTGCCAGTTGCTGATCCAATGCAACTCCCATTGCTGACAGGTGCATTTCTCTCATTTTTCTCTTCGTTTCTTCATATATCATTTCGTATCACCTCCGCCAAAGTATTCAGCCCCGCGCACAAAGCCATAAGATTTCCGCGGTGCCTCGATCACTTCATCTTTCTCGAGTCCTGACTTCAGGATCTCCAGCACATTTTTGTAGGTAGGTCTTGGACCGTATCTCAGAGCCTTTCTGCAGGCAGCCTCAAGTCTTTCAGCCGGATACTTGTCAGTCAGTTTCAATAGACTCATACATGACTTGTAACCCTGCTGTTCTGCAGCGCCTCGCAGCAATATCCTGTCTACGACGGTAAAAGTGGACTCGCCGATCTGTTTAGCCCAGTTGCGGAAACGCTCTCCGGACCATGCATTATACTGCCTGTGCTCTTTTGGCATATGATCCTCGACAGTGGAGTATTGCCCCAACCGTCCATACAGCCTCGCATGAGACGCGATCCTGCAGCCGTTATAGAAGACTTCCACAGTGCTTTTTGTCAGTCTCACGTCCACCTCACGTTTCGCATATTCATACGGCACGGAGTAGTTCTGCTTATCTACGCTGATGTGGTAGTTGAGCCCGGGCTTTGCTTTCTTCCACACGGCAAACTCAAACGGACGCTGCGGCAACGGACTGAGAAACAGTTTCTCTTCCTGGAAAGCATCCCAGCGCGAACCATCTTTTACCTGATACGGCTTGCGATTCAGTTCTTCCAGTTTCTCCCTGACTGCATTATTGGCTTCCGCCTCGGTAAAGAACGTTCTGTTGCGTAATGCGGCAAGTATCCATCTTTCCGCGATCTTTACAGCGCCTTCCACATGAGCTTTATCCTTTGGCTTTCTGATTCTTCCGGGAAGGATCGCCACATTATAGTGTTCTCCGAGATCAGAGTATGTGCGATTCAGAACGATCTCATCATCACTGTGCTTTATGACACCTGTTTTGAGGTTATCGCACTGGATGATATGGGGAACGCCGCCAAAGTAGTTGAGAGCATTCACATGGGCAGTGATCCAGCTTGCAAGGGCCATGTCGCGGAACACTTCGCAGTAGGTATACCCGCTGTACGGCAAGGTGCTCACAAACAAATACAGGTCAACCACTTCACCGGTAGAGACATCCATCATGGATAGCGTGTCACCGGCCCAGTCGACCTGCATAACATCACCTGGTTTATGTTCCAGATGCATTGTTAGATTGTGTTTCACCGAGTAGTCACGGTAGTGTTTTTTGAACTGCGTGAGTTTGTAGGGTTGTTTTCCGGCAGCAATACACCGGTCATAATACTCATACCACAGCAAGTTCAGTGTTACATTGGGTTTTTGCAGTTCCCTGTGGATCCAGTCGCAGTCTGGCATTTCGTACGACATATCCGGCTGGTTCTTCCTCGGGAAGAACTTCATAGACAGTTCCTCATTTGTCATTCCGTCAGGCAGCGGCCAGGTTATACCGGTTTCTGCTCCCTTGCGGCAGACCGTGATCACTGTCTGTTTGGAACACTTCAAGGTTTCTGCTATGTCCCTCAGACTGACACCCAAACTTCGTAGTCGGAGTATCTCGCGATAATTGGTCATAAAAATGACCTCCTTTTGTGATAGTCGCCTTTCGGCGCCATTCACATTATAAAAGAAGGTCTAGTTACGCCGACGTGGTGGTCCAGTTTGCAGCGACGATGTGGTCCATTCTACAGCGACACGGTGGTCCATTATCTCCGACTCAATGGTCCATTCCAGCGCGACGTATGCATCACGGACCTTGTAATGCTTTCTCACCAGTACCAGAGTCCTGCGGACCTCTTTCCCGATCTCTTCCATCTCATTGCCGCATTCAGGACAGCTGATGTCATCAGGTCTGTATTCTATGACTTCCACTGGCGCATCATCGGGAAGGATATCTTCTATAGAGCCGCTTTTAACTCTCTTGCGTCTGTGACCTTTCACCTCGATCACTTCTGTTTCGGCGGGTTCAGTATCGGCGATGAGTTCCGGCTCATTAAAAACAAAAGAAAGCTGCTCGTACATATCGCCGTCTCTGGCTATATGCTCTGAGCTGCTTCCAAACATGCGTTTCAGCGCGCGGCGCAGTTTTTCCTCAGTGAGTTTGAGGTTGGCCTCAGTCGCCATAAGGTCTTCTTTGGCGTTCCTGAGGTCAGACTCCTTTGCAAGCAAGTCTTCTCTGACGTTTCTGAGATCAGTCTCTTTTGCGAGCAAGTCTTCTTTGGTGTTCCTGAGAGCAGTCTCTTTTGCGAGCAGATCTTCTCTGGCATTCCTGAGGTCTGTCTCTTTTGCCAACAGATCGTCTTTGAGGCTCTCATTCTGACGCCTCAGATCCTCGATCTCCACGAGCGCTGCATCGAGTTTCTTCTGTATTTCTTCTGTTTTTGATACAGTCGTTTCCATGAGTAAATTGTATCAAAACAGGCTTATTCAGGCGAATCTCAGCGTTTTCACGGTCCGTCATTTTGCTACCTGCAGTACCTGCGGTAACTCAATAAACCGGTCCGGAACAGCGCGGATATCTCAAAGAGTATATGTCGCGGACATGGTCAGTTCCATGCCGTTTGAGCCTTCTGACACAGTATTGATACCTGATATACCGCAGAAACGCTTCCGGATAACAGGCGTAAAACACGTCTCAAAATTCTCCGTTTTGACGGAAAACTATTCATATCACTCTGTATCCGGACATCTCTTTAAGTGCCTTGGGTTGTACTATGGACAGGCCTTCCATAAGCCAGCGGTACTGTTGAGGACTCAGTTCCTGCATCTCGTCAGCGTTCCTGGGCCACTGGATCCCGCCGCTCTCGAATCTCTTATACAAAAGCAGAAATCCATCGCCCTCCCACAGCAGTCCCTTTATCCTGTCCCTGCGTCTTCCGCAGAACAGATACAGATCCCTGCTCAACGGATCCATCCGGAAGTGCTGCTGGACTATCCCTGACAGGCCATCGATCCCTTTCCGCAGGTCGGTATATCCGCATGCAACATAGACACGTAC
>JAFZZV010000170.1 GCA_017828855.1 Oscillospiraceae bacterium
GAACCTCCGATCTTTAAGAAAAAGTCAAACGGTTATCGTTATTGATCAAGTGGGTCGACTCGGTCCTCTTCCTGTCCATGGTACTTTCCTGCCGCACTGTTGAATGCGCAGAGGAGCAGGCAGTGCATGAACAGAAAGGCTCCGCAGAGCACCGGGCTGTTGAAGGGCTCCCTGAGAGCGCAGCAGAAGGCTCCTGTCATGACATCGCCGACCGCTGAGCAAAGCTGCTGGACTGCAGCAGCGATCTGACCGCGCAGGAGCAACGCCAGCACGGTGACGGCTGTCAGCGCGATCCCCGCGCAGATGAGCAACGGCTCTGTGTATGGCAGGCTCGAAAAGATCAGTATCCGCCCTAAGTAGCTCCCGAAGCCGAATATCCCGAAATCGAGAAGGAGGCTGCACAGAACAAGCATCACGTTCCTCATCCTGACGGACCGCCGTGTCTCCCCGGGATGTCTGAGACCATGGACTAGCCCAAGTGCCGCAGACACTATGAAGAACAGCACCTCCAGAAGGAAATGTGCCGCGGACGGAAGCCGCATGATCGCCGTGACGAAGGGAGAAAGGAAACGCCTGAGCTTAATGAGATGGAGACTTATACGCAAAGTGATATATACCTCCGGTTTTCTTCTGATGAGATTATAACCTGTACGGCAGAGGGATGAACAGGCAAAAAAACAGATCATATCTCTTCCCTGCTGATATAATGATGAGTGAAACAAAAGGAACGGAGAAAAACAGATGGCATTCTTTAAGGTCCAGTTCAGCTCCGAGGTCCTCGGCGGTGAGGGCGAGTTCTCGGCGTTCCTCCCCAGGAACGCGGAGCCGCCCTACAGGGTGCTCTGGCTCCTTCACGGGGCGTTCGGGGACTTCTTTGAGTCTATAGAGTACTCGTCGGTGCTCATGTACGCGGAACAGCGCGGCCTAGCGGTCGTTGCTCCCAGCTCCTACATGGGAGTCTATACCGACATGGTGTACGGAGAGAAGGGATATTCCTTCGTAAAGGAGGTCCTGGAGAAGGCCCCGAAGCTCTTCCGGTGCCTTTCGGAAGAAAGAGATGACAGCTACCTGATGGGTATCTCCATGGGAGGTCACGGGACCTTCAAGCTGGCGGCGGAGATGCCGGAGAGGTTCCGCGGAGCCTGCGGCTTCAGCTCACCGGTCGATATGGTGTACACGATGTCGCTGTTGGAATCCGGGAATCACGGAGGGGGCCATGAACTTTATGACGCCTTCGGGTCTTCCGACGCATACAGGAACACGGTCGGTGACGTCATAACTAATCTCAGGAATGACCTGGAAGCAGGCAAAAAGCTGCCGAGACTGGCGCTGTGCTGGGGCGACAAAGACCACGCCGCTCCGGAAGACATACGAGTGAAGGAGATAATTGAATCCCTTGGGATCAAGCTTTATTCGAGAGTCGGGCCCGGCGGTCACAACTTCGACACATGGGATCCGATGATGGCAGAGGTATTGGACTATCTTATGGAGGAGGAAGAGTGATGGCTGTTATCAGTTTCAGGGGAAGCATCCCCCCGCTCACCAACGCCACAAGAGTCACTATGGCAATGCCTGACCTCCTACCCGCTGACGGCGGACTTTGGAAAGTCATCTGGATCCTGGGCGACGAGGGAAAGCAGTCGGATTGGATTGCCAGAAAGACAGATATGGAAGCTCTCAGCAGGCGCACCGGCTGCATGACGGTAATGACGGAGGGGCTCCATTCTGACTACGAGAATATGGTGCGTGGCCTGAGGTGGTACGATTACGTCACCGACGGGCTCCCACGCTATATCAGGTCGATATTTCCGGTCTCGGACAAAAGCGAGGACAACTTCGTCTTCGGGTACGGGATGGGAGGACTGGGAGCCTTCCGTATCGCAATGAGGGATCCGGACTTTGCCGCCGCATACGGCTGCTGTTCGGCAGACTTTGACTTGTTTGCTGAAGATGAAGAACATAGCACAGCGTCATATATGCACAGGATGAAAACTATCTACGGAGATGATCTCCGTTCTGCAGAAGTACTTGAGCGCTGTGATCCTTTCACTATGGCGGAAAAAGCTGTCACTGTACCTAAGATGCTCATCTGCGGAGACGCATCCGCGCAGAGGATAGCCGGTACGCTGTCTGAGAAAAACAGCGAATTGTCTTTCATGCCTCTGACGGGAGAGAATGCCCTGGAAGAATCTCTGCGTGCTTTCGAATCGTTCAAAAGATAAAAAGAGAGCCGCGGTGCAAATTCCGCAGCTCGTCTGATCGGTCTAGCCGTTCTATGGCATCTCAGGCATTGCAGGCGGTGTAGATGCCTGACCTGTTAAGCAGCTTGCTGTAGACATAAGGATTGGGATCTCCGTCCTCAAAGAATACCGAGTCGTCTTTTCCAAAGTATCTCGCGGCGAATGCGCCGACGGCCTTGGATCTGGACTGGCCTCCGTAGCAGTGGATGAGCAGGGTGTCGATGTCCCTGTTCCTGTCTATGAATGAGATTATGCTGTCTGCCTGTTCGTCGGTGAACAGTACCGCGCCTTCCACTTCCCTGTCGATGTCGTCGAAGATGAGCGTCAGCACGTCCCGGCAGAAAGCGTTCTTGCAGAACTTTATGCCGAACCCGCCTGTGTGGCTGTCCTGGATGGAAATCACAGCATAGCTGTCTGTCCTCACGGCATACTCCTCAAGACCAGCGGGATAGTAATGCTCCATAACGTAATCAAATGCGTCGTATACGTTCTTAACAAGGATCTTCTTCAAGTGCAGCCTCCGGTCATCATATAAGAAAAAACTACGGTGCAGGCGCTGTTTAGTCCTGCCTATAACGATTATACGAAACAGAACGGGAAAGAACTTCAGAGATGAGATGGATCACAGTCACAGTCAATACCACGGTGCAGGCGGAGGACCTGGTATCCTCCGCGGTGCTCTCATGCGGCGTGAGCGGAGTGCAGATCGATGACAGCCTGCCGCCTACAGCCAGGGAGATGGAGGCGATGCACAACGATATCCTTCCCGAGACTGCTCCGGAAGGCATCTGTGAGGACGACAGCTCAGCCAGGGTCATCTTCTACCTGAGAGTACCGGATCCGGCTGACAGGCAGCCTGACGTGGTGCAGGGAGTCAGGGACGAATCGTATGCCATTAGGGACAGGATCTATTCCGAGGAGGAGATCAGGGATCTGCTGGATCAGCTTTCCTCTAAACTGGAATCGCTAAAAGAGATGAATGACATCGGACCCGGGACACTGGAGCTCTCATCGACCAGCGATTCCGACTGGATAGACAACTGGAAACAGTATTATGTCCCCATTCTGATCGGTAACATTCTTATACTCCCGGAATGGTCAGAGGTCCCGGATGAATATCTAGAGCCGGTCAGGGACGGGACAGTCACCGTTGTCAGGCTGAACCCGGGAACGGCATTCGGCACCGGCAGCCATGAGACTACGAAGCTGGCTATCATGGGGCTTCTCAAGTACATGAGACAGGGAGACCGTTTGCTGGACATAGGTACCGGAAGCGGGATAATAGGTCTGTGCGCGCTCGTAAGCGGAGCTTCCGAGGTCGTGGGGACAGAGATCGACAGCTCATGCATCCCGTCAGTAGAGCACAATCTTGCGATAAACGGAGTCGATCCCGCGAGGTTCACTGTTGAGATAGCGAATCTGCTGGACAGTGGCTGCAGTTTCAGGCACGGGACGTTCAGGATCATCACCGCAAACATACTCTCTCCCGTCATCGCAGCTCTGGCTGCTCCGGGATACGCCGACAGGTTCGCTGAAAGAGGAGGGATCTTCGTCACTTCGGGGCTTGCGGCAACTAGAGAGGAAGAGATCATGAACGCCTTTGCCGCAAATCCATCCTGGAATGTCGTTGACACTCTGAGGCTGGGCGACTGGATCAGCATAATCGCACAGAAGACGTTATGACCATGGACTGTGCAGAAGCCGGGTTCCTAACCTTCCCGGCATGATGCTATACTTAACAAAAACGAAAAGAAGAGGTGACGGACAGATGGTCTGTGCCAGATGCGGAAAAGAATACCCCGACGGATCGGGAAACTGCCCGTTCTGCAACGCCGTGAATGATGCGGTGTCAGCAGGACAGGCCCCGGCCTCCCCTTCCCTTCAGGCGGATCCGCATATCACTGCGTCCGCACCGATCGGAAGGACGGAAGTGACCGGAAAGAAGGTCTCCGGGAGCGTCATCGCGGTATTCGTAATAGCTGCCCTGGTCGTTGCGGGATTCTTCGTGTACTGGTTCCTTCCCGCAAACAGGTACTCAAGATATATGGAATCGGGAATAAAGTCCGTTTCCGCAAACGACTATCTGAATGCGTCGGAGTCGTTCAAGAAGGCCCTTGAGATCTATCCTCAGGACATGAACGCAGCGGACGCGCTCAGCGCCATGTATACCGAAATCATAGGCAGGTGTTACAGCAGCCTGGATCTCGGGAATTACGAGGAGGCATTGGAGGATGCGCGGCTCGCCAACGCCATCATGGACCGGAGCTTCCTGAATGAAGAGGACATGGATCCGGATTTCAACCTGTATATGGTCTACAGCGAATGGGCATACAAGGAGGCTCTAAGCGGCAACGTAGATGTCTCGGAGGAGATCATTCGGCGCGCCGAAGAGGAAGGGATCTCCGCAAAGTATGTCAGTCAGATAAGAAACGACTCAAAGGACGGCACCGCCGTCTTCAGCATAGTAAAAGATCTTGAAGCTGCATCTAAGGACGCAATGGAGGCGAACAGCGTCCAGGATCATGCCGCTGTCTTCCGTATCCTTGAGACGTACCTTGACCGTCTCGTCTCGTATGTCTCGGATCACGGCAGGAGATGCCCGCTTACCGTCACTGTTGACGATAAAGAGATCAACTGGTCATACAGCGAGAGATACGATGCCGCGCAGCTCACGTTCAAAGGCTCCAGGCAGGGCGTCAACGACAGTGCATACTGCGACACATATTTCTGCAGCAGTATCACGAAAGGCGCGCCTTCATACGAGTTCTTCAGTTCAAAGTGGAAGAACGGCGATCCGGACGGCGATTTCTATGAGATCGACTTTAACGGCGATCCATCGGAGTCGGGCGACAGCAACTGCGTAATCCTCACAGGTACCGTGAAAGAAGGGCTGTATGACGGGGACGTAGACCACAGGTCAAGAGGCAACATCTATCACATGAAGTTCGTCATGGGCAAGGTGGTGGTCCTTGACACGGTGGATCCCAACGGAGAAGCGAGGAACGTCATCGGATATACGGATGACAGGAACTACTGGCTGAGCTACTCGGACGCGCAGCTGGAATCGACATTCGGGATCAGAGCCCTTGCTGAATAGTGACAAGTCAAGTACAAAGAACGAGCGCCTGCTTCAGTGAAAGAAGCGGGCGCTCATATTATCAGTCAGTGTTTATAGTTGAAGGCGAGAATACCCGTGCTTTCAAACAAGGGATGAATCGCCTCAAAGTACAAGTAATTGAATATTGAAACTGCTCTGGAAGTGCAGTAAAATAATGTCAACGAAAGATGATGTCGGCGGATATGACCGCAAGTGAATGGTTCAACAGAATGACCTGATGCTTACGCTCA
>JAFZZV010000171.1 GCA_017828855.1 Oscillospiraceae bacterium
GTCCTCATCGACATGATGCTCGAACCAGGTCTCAAGTCCGGGCATACCGCCGCTGTGGCTTACGATGAGGCCGTGCTCGTCATCCCTGAGGATGCCCCATCCCAGGCCGTATCCCTCATCATCGTCGTCGACGAATTCCTCGCCGCTGTTGAGGACCACCGGAGCGAACATCACCTTCTGCTCCTCAAGGGTCAGCACCTTATCCTCCCTAAGCGCCCTGTCCCATGCGAGCATATCGAAGATCGTGGTGTACAGGTAATCGCAGCCGTTGAGCCCGTCGGATCCGACCACATACGGAGCGGAACTTTCCGATACATCGGAAGGAACATAACTGCCGTCCTTTTCCAGCACCATGTTGCGGGCAAAGCGGTCTGAGGGCCTCCCGTCTCTTCTGGTGTGGCAGATGGCGGAGTCCTTCATGCCGGCAGGCTCGAACACGTTCTTCTTTAAGAACTCCTCGAAGGGCGTGCCCGATACCTTCTCCACCAGATTCGCGATAAGGCAGTACCCGATATCTGTATACTCGAACCTTTCTCCGGGAGCGCAGTCGGCTTCCTCTCCGCTGTCGCATATGAATCGGAGGATCTCGCTGCACGGCGGGATCCTGTGCTCTTCCGTCCATGCGGGGCAGACCCAATTGTCGGTGCTGAAATCCTCCGGCATCCCGCTCGTGTGAGTCAGGAGATGCCGTACCTTGACGCCCTTGTAGGGATATTCGGGGAAGTATTCCGTATACTCGTCGTCGAGGCTCAGCTTTCCCTCCCTTACGAGAAGCATAACGGCCGTCGCAGTGAACATCTTTGTGACCGATGCCATCTCGAAGATCGTATCCTCCTCCACCGGGAGCTTATCCTCCGCGTCGCGGAACCCGTAAGCGCCTTTTGACACTATCTCCCCGTTCTCGGCGTAAAGCCATACTCCGTTGAACACACCCTTTTCATAGGCTGCCCTGGCAAGGCTGTCCATCAGTTTGTTCTTATCCATCTTTGTTCTCCGTTATCTGTGTTTACCGTTTCTTTACCGGATCGCTGTCAGCCCTGCAGCTTTTTGCAGGTCTTCTTTAAGTATGTCACGCTGCCTTCACCGAAGGTGAGTTCGATCATGCCGCCCTTCCTTCCGAACTTATCCTCTCCGAGAGGATAGAGCATCCAGTCGTTCCATATGCCGTCCTCGTCGACGGTCCTGATCCAGAGCTCGCCGTCTTTCTTATAGACCTCATCCACTATGAGATCCGTGTCTTCCGGATGCTCATATTTCCCGCAGAAGCTCTCCCATTTCGACCTGTCGGGGTCCTTGACAGCTATGTCCTCGACCGATATGACCTGCCGTGGTTCTCTTCCAAACGCGATGTCACGCACTGCTTCCCATCCGCTGTCGGAAGCCCTCATGTCAAGCGCTTCCCTGTTATTGAGGATTATAAGCACCCTGTCCCTGTCTATGAATCGCTCGAACCAGGTCGCGACGCCGGGCATGCCGCCGCTGTGGCTTACGACGAGACCGTTCTCTTCATCATTTACAACAGCCCATCCGAAGCCGTAGCTCATGCCTTCTTCCTCGTAGTACATTGCGTTCTCTCCGCTGTTGAGCTTTCCCGGCGTATACATGATCCGCTGCTCATCCGCGGTGAGGACCTTTCCCTCCCGCAGCGCACGGTCCCAGGCGAACAAGTCGAATATATTGGTGAACACGTAGTCGTCTCCGTTGAGTCCGTCTACCGAGTTCACGATATCTGCGTAATCCCTTGAATCGATGTCAAATACCCATCTGCCGTCTTCCGGCACCGTCGCGCGCGCGAGTCCTTCGAAGGGAACGCCGTCCCTGCGGATGTGGCAGGCGTGCGTGGAGCTCATGCCGGCGGGATCGAAGATGTTTTTCTGCAGGAACTCCTCATAGGGAACTCCCGATAGCTTCTCCACAAGCAGCGCCAGCAGGTTGTACCCGGTGTTGGAGTATTCATACTTCTCGCCCGGCGCGAAGGAGGGCTCCAGCTTGGATCCGCAGATGAAATCCACTATCTCTCCGTTTCCGGGTATGCGCTTCTCCTCTTTCCATTTCTTAAGGAACCAGTCCAAGTCCTCGAAGTAATCGGGGATCCCGCTTGTGTGGTTGAGCAGGTTCCTGACCGTCGCTCCGTCGTAAGCAGTGAGCTCCGGGAAGAACTTCGTGATCCTGTCATCCGGATCCATGAGTCCCTGCCGGAAAGCCAGCATGACCGCGGCAGTAGTGAACTGCTTGCTCACCGACGCCAGCTGGAAGATAGAGTCCTCCCTTACCGGCACGCTGTCCTCAGTGTCGCTGAATCCGAGCGCGCCCTTGGACACGATCTCCCCGTTCTCCGCGTAGAGCCAGGTGCCGTTGAAGCCGCCCTTTTCATACGACTCTTTTACAAGTCTTTCTATCGTTTCTCTTTTATCCATTGTTATATTCTTCCTCAGACAGCCCTGTTTTCCGGGCTTGTTCTTTATAGTTGAAGGCGAGAATACCCGTGCTTTCAAACATGGGATGAATCGCCTCAAAGTACAAGTAATTGAATATTGAAACTGCTCTGGAAGTGCAGTAAAATAATGTCAACGAAAGATGATGTCGGCGGATATGACCGCAAGTGAATGGTTCAACAGAATGACCTGATGCTTACGCTCA
>JAFZZV010000172.1 GCA_017828855.1 Oscillospiraceae bacterium
GATCCCTCCCGTGACGAACCCCATATCTTCGAGATGCTTTTTCATCTCAGGGTTGCCTCCGACTCTGCGGATGACGTTGTCCTCTCCTGTCGTCGCAAAACCAAGCGGCATCATGCAAAACCCTCCTTCTGTCAACGCTAGTTACCCATTGCTAACCGTGCAATATTATAGTTAGCATTTGCTAACTTGTCAATATATTTCTCTGCTTTTCCTCGGTATTTATTACTTTTTAAAATCGGCATTCTTTTTCGATGGTCCTGAGCTTGAGCCAAATTAATTAGCTTTAGGTAACTTGACTTTTGCTGCCCGTTGCTATAGCATGATGCAAAAAAGGAGGAGCCGTAAAATGAGAGAATCGGGAGAGATGTATCTCGAGACCATCCTCATGCTCGGTAAGGAGAACGATACTGTCAGGGCTACTGATGTCGCCTCCCGACTCGGTTATTCAAAAGCCTCTGTGAGCAGAGCCGTGGGAAAACTGAGTTCCGAGGGATATATCGTGGTCGGCAGCAACGGTCACATCGCTTTGACTGAACGCGGCCGCGCTATAGCTGAGAAGATATATGAGCGGCATCATGTGATCACAGAGATCCTCACTGATCTTGGTGTTTCTCCGGAATGTGCCGCGGATGATGCTTGCCGCATAGAACATGTGATCAGCGATGAAGCCTTCTCTGCAATAAAACAGCATCTGGAAATATATGGCCTTGAAAGAAGTTCCGTCTGAGAGGTATCGAACACGATCATTTTTGACTTCGGCAAAGACATCTTCCGGAGATTCTTTCAGATTCGGTCACCTTTCCAGTTTGTGTGATAGAATACTTATAGATTTATTATCTATGGGAGAAAACGATGCAAATACTCGTCATTGACGGCCAGGGAGGCAATCTCGGCAGAGAACTGATCCGCTCGATCTCAGACAGATACCCGGATGCTTCCATCCATGCTGTAGGCACTAACAGCGCCGCCACAATGAACATGCTTAAAAATTCAGGAATCACGGCTGCCACCGGAGAGAACGCCGTGATAGTCGCCTGCCGGACCGCCGACATCATCGTAGGTCCTGTCGGGATCGTTCTGGCTGACGCCCTGATGGGAGAAGTGACTCCTGCCATGGCGTGCGCCGTCGGACAGAGCTCCGCCTACCGCGTCCTCCTTCCCCTTAACAGGTGCGAGACGCTGATCGCAGGCGTGCGTGAGATGAACACCTCGTCCTTGATAGAAGATGCCCTCCTCAAGATAGGAGAGGTTGCGCGGACCATTGCGGAACAAAAGGGCGGTGCAAAAAAATGAAAAGAGCATTATCTATGCTTGTGCTTCTTGCCGTCCTGCTGATATGTCTCTCCTCTTGCGATATAGTAAAGCCGGTATCGGAGATAGACCCTAACAAGCCGTCGCCCCCGTCCGGAAACACGGATAAAGTCGAACCTGTGGTGGATCCCGCAGATGAAAAATGGAGCTGGGGCTATTCCGGGACGTCTCTGGGCGAGAACTGGTACCTTGACGGCAAAACTGACAGCGAGTTCTTCACTGTTCAGCCTGATGAAGACGGTCTGCTCAGGATCTCTTTCTTTGATGCAGGATCCGCAGCATCTCCGGGAAACAGCAGTTCCGATGCCGGATTTCTCGTTTCGGACAGGCATGTGACGAATGAGCCCGGCGCAGAAAAAGAATTCGACCTCATTTTTACCGACCCGTTCACCGCTTTTGACGCTGTTTCAGAGAAATACTATGTCAGAGGCGACTATGTGTCTCTTTTCGATGACCTTACCGCAACGGCATTCCGGAGCACTATCTATCCTCAGGAATACATCGTTCTTCATACCGACGGCACAGCAGAAGACTTTTACGAGGGCCTTTCCTATCCGGGCAGCTGGTATGTTGAGAACGCCCACCGTTTCCTGTATCACGACGATGAGACCGATACCGATCTCAGGTTCTACTATTCTTATTCGGAGGATGGCACCTTCAACGGCGTGACAAACTCCGCCGGTGAACTGTGGGAACCTTTCACACCCTGAAAAGAAGTTCTGAATCCGATTTATGCAACAAAAAAGCTGAAGGGGAAATCTCTCCTTCAGCTCTTTTTCATTCTGTTTTAGCTTGAACTTTCAGGCGTCTTCTTCCACGACCTCCGCGTCCGGTGCATTTCTGCCGATGGATGCGATCCCGTTCTTGCAGTTGGCTTTTGTCGTATATCCTTCACCGACAGCGATTATCTCGCCGTTGGCTGCCTTGAGGCGGAAGCGATACTCTCCGGCTTTGTCCTGATAGAGCTCATACTTCGGGTTCTTGATCTCTTCGCCCGCTGTCTGATCCTCAATGGGAGCAAGTGCGTTCTTCCTGACGCTCTCGATACCGTTCCTGCATGATGCAAGACTGGAGTAACTCTCACTGGTAGCAATGACTTCACCGTTGCCGGCCTTCAGATTAAAGCGGAACTGATCATTCTTTCCTTTAAATACTACGAATTTTCCCATTGTAATACCTCTTTCTCATTCAAAACGGCTCGCTGTTATGTCCGGTGTCCCGGAGCCTGTCTCATAAAGCCGGTATTATTTCTTGTCCTCTTCATCCGTAGGAACGGATCTGTTGGGATTGACATCCAGAAGACCGCCGAGGAGACTTCCGAGCGCGCCAAGCGAAGAAGTCTGCTGGGTCGTCTGCTGGGTCTGAGGTTTATTCTGTGTGCTGGTCCCGGAACTGAGTCCGCTGGCGAGCATGCTGCCGAGAAGGCTTGTCAGCACGGAAGAGTTGTTTCCTCCGAGTAGACTGCTCATAAGGCTGCTGGCAGCAGATGTCGTGACATTGGTGCTGTTTGTCTGGCTCTGTGAGGACTTTCCGAGAAGGCTCATAAGGAGAGGAGCGATACAGGCAAGGATAAGTCCCGTCTTCTTGTTGGAAACACCGGTCTGCTGCGCGATCTGCTGTGTCGTCTGGGTCTGCTGCGAGCCAAGGAGGTGTGAGATGATCGCATTTCCGTCCTTGAGGTCGGCATTGGTCAGGAAGCTCAGCAGGTTGCTGGTATCGCTTGACGCATGGCTCGTAAGAGCATTGGCGAAACTGCTGGCAGTTGACGCAGAAGTAGCCTGTGTATTAGCTCCGGAAAGAAGGGAGGGAAGCGCAGCGGCAAGAACATTCAGAACGTCTCCTGTGGAAGCGCCTGTTGCCCTGGAAACGCCTTCAAGGCTCTCTTCACCGAGCAGTGTCTTGGTAAGGGAATTGATATCCATATTAATTTCTCCGTTTTACATGATTTTTTGGATTTGTTGCATAAATTATCAACCTAAACCGTTTCAATGTCAAGAAACAGTCAACAAAGGAAAACCTTGCCCGCCATGTCAATAATGGTATAATTGAGAAGCAGAATCACAATTCGTCAACAAAAAGAGGTAACCAATCATGGCTGAAAAGAAAGAAAAGAAAATAGTTGCAGCCGCCACCGGTGAGGAGATCTCCAACAAGGAAGCAGAAAAGAAATCCGCTTCAAAGGGGACCCGTACCACCAAGGAAGCTGAGCCTGTCGGCAACGCAACCGGACTCAGAGTCGGCGCAGTCCTTTGCTGGCTTGCGGCGTTTGCTCTTGAGGTCATTGCTCTTCTCATTCTCAACGGAAAGATCGCTTGGACCTTCCTTCCCCTCCTGTATCAGCTCATTATCGCTCTGGTACTGGATCTTGCGTTCGTTATCGTTGGAGCACAGCTCTGGAAGAAGGCGAACAAGATCAGCCCTGCTTCCGAGAAGAACCCCATTAAGTTCTGGCTCTGGAACAACATGGGCGTTATCGCCTGCGTTCTCGCTTTTGTTCCGTTCATCGTCCTCCTTCTCAACAACAAGGAAGTCGATAAGAAGACAAAGACCATCGCAACAGTCGTCGCCATCATCGCGCTTCTTATCGGAGGTGTCGCAAGTTACGACTTTAATCCGGTTTCCATTGAACAGAAAGATGCCGCTGTAGCGACGATCTCCGGCAATGTCTACTGGGCTCCCTTTGGCAAGGTGTATCACACCAGTGAAGACTGCCAGGCCCTTAACCAGTCCGAGACTCTCACATACGGTACCGTCGAGCAGGCTATAGCCGCCGGCAGGACCCGTCTCTGCGCCTTCTGCGCAAAGAGAGATCACATCGACGGTGTTGTCACCGATAAACCCGTCGAGGAGATCGAGGATTCAGAAGTACAGAGCGTCAACGACGCAGCCTGATGCGTCGTCTCAAGATCTCCTTCTGACGACCGAAACGAGCATGACCCTCTTTTCCGTAAAGGAACAGAGGGTCTTTCTTTTTGAAAAACACACAGACGCCGTTTCCGACGTCTGTGTGTTTGTTCTGTTTAGTTGGCTGATGTTTGTCCGGGAAACTCTATTCAGAACTCTGCGCTGTAATGCCCTGCTACATATTCGGCGAACTCGTCCATGTGAGAAGTCGCTTCCTTTGTTTCCGTGTTCAGCACCATGACGATAAACGTCTCATTCTCATCTATCGACACGATGATCGTTTCCCCTGTGTCATCATTATAGAACATATCGTTTCTCGCGCCTTCGTTTCCGTTAACCTCTGTGCTGAATGTGTCATCTGTTGTGATAGAGCTTGCACGCTTGCTCCTGGCGTTGGATGTCAGTGCCTCCAGCAATGATGCCGGGGACTCGAAGACTTCCTGATCCATTGTCTCCCACTCTTCCTTTGTATAGGTAAAAACCATGATGCTGTAGTCTTCATCCGGAGACTCATAGCTGACCACGAGGTCTTCATCCAGCCAGTCCGTAGTGTCATACCAGTCATCTGGGACCCAGAAATAGCCGACTTCGTCGCAACCGCCTACCGAGACCGAAGCCCCGAACGGCCATACCGCTTCCGATCTCTTGCTGGTCCTGACATAAGACACACCGTCCAGTTCGATCGTCCTGCTTGCGTATGTGTACGCAATCTTTTGTCCGTCAAGCACAGCTGTTCCCGAATCCGGATCGAAAGAAACGCTTCTGCTGCTCAGCTCATCTCCTCCGCGCTCTTCCGAGATGCTTCCGTTTCCTTCCTTATCTACATTTAGTCTGATCACGTATCCCTGAGAGGCAAGCGACGCTTCGTACATGTCCAGCTCTTTGCTTTCGAGATCCGGGTATTCTTCTTCCAACAGTTCTCTTATATCCGCCTCATAGTACCCTGCCAGTTTTTCCAGCGGACTCTTCTCTTTTCCGCAGCTGACCAGCGACAGTGCTGTGATCATAACGATGAGCAGCGCTGCCGCTTTTTTAATTCTTCTCATTCTCTGTTTCCTTTCGTCTTCCTCTTCCGGCCCCCTCCATTTCAGAAAAGAGGTTTATTTCCAGGCGCGGCAAGAGGAGCATGCCTTTGTCCTGCCACGCTCCTCTTTAGAAGACCTTGTTTCATTTCTTTATGGCCTCGAGGATCTCCCTGAGGATCAACACGGGCTCTTCCGCCCTTCTTTTTGCTTCCTCTTCCTCAGCTTCCTTGGCAGCCTTTTCTTCCTCTTCCTTCGCCTTTGCAGCCGCAAGCTCATCAGCCTGTGCCTTTTCTCTGATCTTATTGATCATCTTTACGAAAAGGAAAATAGCAAACGCCTGGAACAGAAAATTGATCACGCTCTGCAGGAAGGCCCCGTATGCGATCGCAACTTCCGCCATTCCTTCCGAAGCAGGTACCAGAACGACTTTCAGGTCGCTGAAATTGATCTTTTTCGTGAGCAGACTCAGAACAGGGGACAGGATGTCTCCGACGAGCGAGTTCACTATTGCTGTGAACGCGGAGCCGACGATGACACCGACTGCCATGTCGATCACGCTTCCCTTGGAGATGAATTTCTTGAATTCCTCTATGAAACCGTGGGTCGCCTTAACACCTTTACCGATCCCGTCCGCAACAGCGGTGATTCCGTTCTTTTCATTCTCTGCCATCTTGATTCTCCCTTCTTCATTCAGCTAGCTATTCTTTTAAGTTCTTCAATGAAGAGCTCAACGTTTTCTTCTTTTGTCGCCCAGCTCGTGCATGCTCTTGCCACTACTTCATCTCCGATGAAACAATTGAGATCGAGCGCGAACTTCTTCGTTATCTCATCGAACCTGTCCTTTCCTATAACGAAGAACTGCTGGTTCGTAGGCGAATCGATATATATCCTTAATCCCAGGTCAGTGAGCGCCTTCCTTATCCTGTCAGACATCTCTATCGCATGTTTTGAGATCTTCATATAGAGATCATCTGTGAACAGTGCCGTGAACTGTATACCGAGCAGTCTCCCCTTGGCAAGCATGCCCCCGCCCTGCTTGATCATATATCTGAAACTGGGAAGGACTGACGGGTCGGGAACTACCACTGCTTCACCAAAAAGCGCACCGACTTTCGTTCCGCCTATATAGAAGACATCGCACAGCTTCGCAAGTTCGGGAAGCGTGATATCGCATTCGGAACAAGCCAGTCCGTATCCCAATCTCGCGCCGTCAATGAAAAGCGGTGTGCCGTATTCCGAACAGACAGCGTGCAGGTCTTCAAGCTCTTTTCTGGAATAGATGGTCCCGTATTCTGTCGGGAAAGAGATGTATACCATACCCGGTCTCACCGTGTGCTCAAATGCAGGAGAGGCAAAGTGCTCTTCCATACAGTTTCTGACCTGGGTTGCAGTGATCTTGCCGTCAGTCGAAGGAAGCGCCAGGACTTTATGTCCGGTATGCTCAACAGCTCCGGTTTCGTGGACATTTATATGTCCTGTGTCAGCGGAGATCACTCCCTCAAAGGGCCTCAGTATCGCCGCGATGACTGTCGCATTGGTCTGTGTTCCTCCGACCAGAAAATGAACGTCAGCACC
>JAFZZV010000014.1 GCA_017828855.1 Oscillospiraceae bacterium
GGCAGCGGCGTTTGCCCTGTCATAGTCATAAAGAGTGTTGTCGATGTCGAATATAACTGCTTTGATCATACTTAATTTGTCGTGTGCGGGCGATACCGCAGGTCGGGACCGTACGGTGATAGTTGATCGGGATGTAGTAATTATATCGCTTTTGCCTGTTCTGCATACTGTATCCGGCCCGCATCGCAGATGGCAGACCTACTCTGCAGGAAAATTCATAATTGGTGAGCCATAACTGCAAGACACGGAGGAATTATTAAGATATAATAAAAATCAGATGATCTTGGCGGGCATTTTCGGCATTTCGGATAACCAGCTCGCCGGAAGAGGTCTCCGGTGACCGGCTGGTACGGGACCGGAAAGTATCCAGAAAAGAAAACGATTGTTAAAGGAGATATTTCAGAATGCTTGAGCAACTCAAAAAGACGGTGTTTGAAGCCAACATGCTTCTGCCGAAGTACGGACTTGTCACGTTCACATGGGGTAATGTATCCGGCATCGACCGCGAAAGCGGGCTGATGGTGATCAAACCCAGCGGAGTCGATTATGACATAATGACCGCCGATGACATGGTGGTCGTAGACCTGAACGGAAAAGTGGTGGAAGGGAAGCTCAAACCTTCTTCCGACACAGCGACTCACGTGGAACTGTACAAGGCTTTCCCGAATATCGGAGGAGTGGTCCACACTCATTCTCCTTATGCGACCAGCTGGGCGCAGTCCGGAAGGAGCGTTCCCTGCTACGGGACTACGCACGCTGACTATTTCTATGGGGACATCCCGTGCCTGCGCTGCCTCACAGCCGACGAGATAGAAGACGCGTACGAGGAGAATACCGGACATCTGATCGTAAATGAGTTCGCTAGACTGGGCAAGGATTACGAAGCGGTGGAGGCAGCACTCTGCAAGAATCACGGACCTTTCTGCTGGGGCAAGGATCCTGTCGATGCCGTTCACTGCGCAGTCGTTCTGGAAGAGGTCGCCAAGATGGCGTTCTGGACTGAACTCATCAACCCGGAGGTCGCTCCCGCTCCGCAGGAGCTCCAGGACAAGCACTATTACCGCAAGCACGGCGCCAATGCCTATTACGGGCAGAACTGAAATAAAACCGATCGATCAGACCGATTAATAAACTCAAGGAGAAATATAATGAAGGAATTTGAATTTGTAGTTACCGATCCTGTCGGAATACATGCACGTCCCGCAGGGAACCTCGTCAAGGAGATCAAGAAGTATGCTGATTCCAAGGTCAGCATCAGCAAGGGCGACAAGACAGTCGACGGCCTCAGGCTTATGGCGGTCATGGGGCTCGGAGTAAAGCAGGGAGAGACCGTCAAGTTCACGGTCGAAGGCGGGGATGAGGATGCCGTAGCGGAAGCGCTGTGCGCATGGCTCAAAGAGAACCTCTGATCTTTTAACAGCAGACAGACGGCACTGCCGTCTGTTTTATTTCATAATGAGGAGGAGAACGCAGATGATCACTATCCAGGGAAAAGGTGTTTCTGCCGGAGTCGCTGAAGGACCGCTGTACTTCTTCCAGAGAGCAAAGACGGTCCTGGAGCGCTATACAGTCGAGGATACTGCTGCAGAGTGGGAAAGATTCAAGGATGCACAGCAGAAGTGCATCGACCAGCTGGGCGAGCTCGCCGAGAAGGCGAGGGAAGAAGCGGGCGATGATGCAGCGATGCTGTTCGAGACCCACCAGATGATGGCGGAGGACCTTGATTTCGAGGAAGCCATTCAGGCGCTGATCACCGGGGAGGCAAACAATGCGGAGGCTGCAGTAACAGATGCCGCAGAACAGTTCGCGGAGATGTTTGCATCCATGGATGACGATTACATGCAGGCGAGAGCCGCTGACGTCAGGGACGTTTCAGGGCGAATACTCAGCATACTGTACGGAGTGGTACAGGGCGGCATAGATTCGGATGTCCCGGTAGTCCTTGCCGCGGACGATCTTGCGCCGAGCGAGACCATACAGCTTGACAAGACAAAGATACTCGCTTTCGTCACCGAGGGAGGGTCCGGATCGAGCCACACGGCCATTCTTGCGAGAACAATGGGCATCCCGGCTATAGTTGGCCTCGGAGACCAGATAAAGCCTGAGTTTGAAGGATGCACCGTGATGGTGGACGGATCAGACGGGAAGGTATACGTCGATCCGGACGAAGGGACTGCGGCACGGCTGAGAGATAAGAAAAGGCAGCAGGACGAGTACAAGCAGATGCTGGAGGAACTCAAGGGCAAGGAGAACGTCACTCTTGACGGCCAGCCGATAAGGGTCTTCTGCAACATAGGAAGCCCTGATGATGTACAGGCTGTTCTCTCCAATGACGCCGGCGGTGTAGGCCTTTTCCGCAGTGAGTTTTTGTATCTCAACTGTGATGACTATCCCACTGAAGACTATCAGTTCGAAGCCTACAGGAAGGTCCTGTCCGAGATGGACGGGAGAGAGGTCATCATCAGGACTCTGGACATAGGCGCCGACAAGCAGATCGGCTATTTCGATCTCCCGGAGGAAGAGAACCCTGCGCTCGGAAACAGGGCTCTCAGGATCTGCCTCAACAGGCCTGAGATATTCCGCACTCAGCTCAGGGCCCTGTACAGGGCATCTGCCTACGGGAACCTCGGGATCATGTTCCCGATGGTGACTAGTGTATGGGACGTCAGGGAAGCGAAAGAGATGTGCGAAAAAGTCAAAGCCGAACTCAGGGCGGAGGGCATTCCGTATGCTGAGAACGTGCAGGTCGGCATCATGATCGAGACGCCTGCTGCCGCAGTCATCAGCGACAGACTAGCTAAGGAAGTCGATTTCTTCTCCTGCGGAACGAACGACCTTACACAGTACACTCTCGCGTGCGACCGTCAGAACAACGATCTCGGAAGGTTCTTCGACCCGCACCATCCCGCAGTGCTCCGTTTGCTCAAGATGGTGACTGACAACGCTCACAAAAACGGTATCTGGGTGGGTATTTGCGGTGAGCTCGGAGCGGACCTGGACCTCACCGAGACGTTCCTTTCCATAGGCATCGATGAGCTGTCCGTTTCGCCGGGATCGGTGCTCCCGCTCAGGAAGAAGATCCGCGAGACCACTGTATCCGGAGCAAGAGATACCATCCTTGCCGATCTTATGGGATAAAGCATATCTGCAGAAAAACCGGAGCGGTCCAACTACACTTGGACCGCTCCACCTTTGTTGAGATTTGACTTTTCAGAAGTATTTTGCCAGAAGTTCCGAGATCTTAGCGATAACGGATGAGATGATGCTGTTGACGTCGATTATCGTCACGTCTGCTATCGTCTGCAGCACATAAAGCACCGCGAGGACCGTCAGGGCGACCATGATGAGAAGGAAGATGAGGTGGAAGAACATACCGAAGCAGCCTCTTCTTGCTCCGCTGTTGCGGTCCATGAGCTGTCTGGTGTTTTCCTTCAGTTTCCTCTTCTCGGCTCTTTTTGCCTTGAGCGACTTTTTGCCGGCGTTTTCGGGCATCTGCTCAAATATCGATCCGCTGTCGCCAGAGCTCAGATACTTCTCCACATCCTCCGAGACGTTCCAGTCGAAAACATTCTCCGACCCTTCCTGGGTTTCAGCGGGCTGAAACGAGCTCTCGTTGTCAGGTGAGAGTGAGAAGGTCTTTTGGTCAGCTTTTTCAGTGTCCCGCGGAAGATCTTCCTCGTGATCATCCTGATAATCATCCTGATCATCATATTCTTCCTCCTCTTCTTCCTCTTCCTCAGTCACGGCATGTTCCTGTTTGGGTTCGTCCGGTATCACGGGACGGACGGGAACATCCGTTCCGGAGAAATCAAAGGAAGGGATATCGTCTTTCTTGAC
>JAFZZV010000173.1 GCA_017828855.1 Oscillospiraceae bacterium
CTGGATCGCTCACTATACGAGTTATGCGCATCCGGAGTATCAGGAGATGTACAGTATGTGGCAGTACTCATCCACCGGAAGCATTCCCGGGATCTATGGGAACGTCGATCTGGACATAAGCTGGATGTAAAGGAATCAGGACAAAGAAGAACCGCATCGTTTTGGATGCGGTTCTTTTAGGTCGAACGTACTGTCTATTTTTCTTTTTTGAAGCTGAGAGAGTAGAGAGGCACGAAGGGGATTATGATGGGGGTTTTGGCTGCATAGTCCTTGTACTCCTGCATGTCTCCATACCTGCCGTTCTGGCGTTTCTCCAGTCTCTGGGCGCCGTTGAGCATGATGAATACGATAGTCACATAACTCACACAGGCTATCACCCATTCCCACACCCCTGAAAGAGCAGTGAGACCGCCGACAAAAACGCCGGTCCAGGTCAGGATCTCTCCGAGATAGTTGGGGCAGCGGACCAGTTTGTAAAGACCTTCCGTCGCGACCATATTCGGATTCTTGGCTTTCTGCGCTGATTTCTGTTTGTCAGCAAGAGCCTCCATGATCACGCCGATCGCTGAGATCACTACTCCGATCCAGGGAAGTATGTCTCCGTAGGTCCCGTGCCAGTTGCGGAAAAAGATGGGCGACATCTCGCCGTCATACAGGAAGGCAGAATAAACCCACATGAAGAGGCTCACGAAGATCGGCATCTTCTTGTCGTTTCCTGTCTGGGAATCCAGGGTCTTCTTGTAAGCGGCATTCTTAGTCTCGCGGAGATAGAGGAAAAGTCCGAGCCTCAGACCGTAGACGAACAGCACGGCGCACTGTAGGACAAGGAGAAGATTGAGGCGGCCGTGTATTGCTGCAAGGATCAGTATCGCAAGGCTCCCGCAGGATACTGCAAAACCGTAGCCGATGGATATGAACCAGATGAAATGCTTGAATCCCATTGAGCATCCCAACGCGCACACCGCGGCAATTATAAGGAATTCAGTCCACATGTTATCTGCCTTTCGTCAGTTGTTTTTGAAATAGTCGGTTATATACTCTTTGAAGCTACTCTCGCCGACTTCATCTTTTCCGACGAGATCGTGAGAGAGGGTCCACTGGGAGAAGAGGATGATGTCATGCTTTCCTTCCTTCTTGATCTTGGGAAGGTTCGCGAGCATCCCGAAGACCCACTTGGGATAATACTTGATATTCGTGGGCTTGCCGGCTGCGTCAAAGCACAGTTTGGCCATCTCTTCGTAGGTGTATGTCTCCTTGCCGCCGACCTCATAGAGGGCGTTGGTGTCGCACATGTGTTCCACGATAAACGCAGCGAAGTCGGGACAGTCGACCACGTTCGCCTTGACTCCGCCGTATCCTTTCAGGAGCTGCATCGTTCCTGCATCCACGTAGGGCTTGAAGACTTTTGCTATGTCATAGAAATAGCCGGTCGGCCTGTAGATGACATATTCGACTCCGGATTTCTTGAGCTCATCCTCCATCAGTTTCTTGGCGTGGAGCATCGGGACCTTCTCGGCGCCGGGCTCGTCGCATGCGATGACCGAGATGTAATTGAACCTGCTTACACCGGCAGCCTTTGCCTCGTTGAGAAGGTTCAGGTTTCCGTTGAGGTCGATGTCATATGATGTAAATCTGGTGGAAGAGGAAGTCAGTCCCATGGTGGTGATAACAACGTCTGCACCGTCGCACAGACCCGTGAGGGTGGCGGGATCGGTAGCGTCGATCCTGGCAAAGGTGTATTTGCCTGCGCATCCGTCCACTTCCTTCTCGCTGAGGTCAGCAGCGATGATCTCATGTCCTGCGTTCACAAGCGCTTTCAGTATCTCGGAGCCCAGGTTGCCGAAAGCTCCGGCGAGTACTACTTTCATAGTGATTCCTCCATACATTTGTAGGCTGATTGAACATATAATCATCAATAAGCCGTTCAATTATACATATTACCATCATAGACAGGGTTTATCCAATCGATTAACGATATTCCTAAAACACTGTGCAGTGCAGCGCAAAACCGGACTTACATATTAAAACAGTATGTGAGATTGCATGTCACGAAGTATATATTATAATTAACTTGCATAAAGACTATAAGGATATGCATATGAATCTCAGGCTTTGGACTATACTTGTGGAATCATTCCCGCAGATACTGCTGCAGGGGATAAAGGTGACGCTGCCGCTTACGGCAGTGTCTTTCCTGTTTGCCCTGATCATCAGTGTCATCGTCGCCATGATCCAGTATGCGGATATACCGGTGCTCAAGCAGCTTTGCAGGTTCTATATCTGGATCATCAGGGGGACTCCTCTGCTGGTACAGATGTATGTGGTGTTCTACGGGCTTCCGTCTGCCGGGATATACCTAAAGGCATGGCCCGCGGCAATAATCGTACTTTCCTTCAATGAAGGCGCTTACATGGCCGAGACAGTGAGGGGAGCTCTGGAGAGCGTGTCGGTGGGCCAGGTGGAGGCAGGCCAGTGCGTCGGACTCAGTTACCTGCAGATAATGTGGTATATAGTCCTGCCCCAGGCGTTCAAGGTGGCTTTTCCCTCCCTCTCAAACTCGCTGATAGGCCTGCTCAAGGAGACCAGCCTTGCAACGACGATCACGATCACTGAGATGATAAGGCAGGCACAGATAATCAACTCCAGAGTATACGAGACCCTGGCTCTGTACTGTGAGGTCGCTCTTATCTATCTCGCCTTCTGCACCATCCTGACCTGGATACAGCGTGCCGCAGAAAAGAGGCTCGGCAGAGTGGGAGGCAGAGATACGGATGATTGAAGTAAAAGGGCTCAGAAAATCATTCGGGGACAACGAGGTCCTCAAAGGTGTAGATATCTCTGTTGAGAAGGGCGACGTGGTCGTCATCCTCGGCCCGTCCGGGTCGGGAAAAACGACGATCCTCAGATGCATCAATTTCCTGGAGAAAGCTTCGGAAGGAACGATGGAGTTCGACGGTGAGACCTTCGACCTGAGCAATATGAACCGCAGGGACATCCACAGGCTCCGCAAGAAGACAGCATTCGTCTTCCAGAATTACAATCTGTTCGCTAACATGACGGTGCTGAGAAACGTCGAGATAGGGCTCACCGCGGCCAGAGGGATCGGAAAGCAGGAGGCGGAGGAGAAGGCGCTGAGGATGCTGGAGAAGGTCGGACTTGCCGACAGGAGAGATGCTTATCCCTCGCAGCTCTCCGGCGGTCAGCAGCAGCGCGTCGCCATAGCGAGAGCGCTCGCCACCGATCCGGAAGTCATCTATTTCGACGAGCCGACGTCCGCTTTGGATCCCGAACTGATCGGCGAGGTGCTCGCAGTTATGAGAGACCTGGCAAACGAAGGGATGACGATGGTCGTTGTCACTCATGAGATGAACTTTGCAAGAAACATATCTAATAAAGTCCTGTTCCTGGAGGAGGGTACAGTCATAGAATCCGCTCCCACGAAAGAGTTCTTTGAGGACCCGAAGTCTGAGCGGGCGAAGGCGTTCGTGAAGATGATAACCGCGGACAGGACGCTTGCAGACGAAAAACAATAAAAGGAGATAAACAAAATGAAAAAGAAGATCAGATCATTTCTAGCTCTTCTTCTGACTGTTGCTCTCGCGCTCTCGCTGGCGGGATGCGGCAAGAAGGAAGAAGAGGAAACCCCGAAGGACCTCCTTGAGACTATCAGGGAGCGCGGCTATATCATTATCGCCACGGAAGGCGTATGGTCGCCCTGGACGTATCACGATGACAGTGGCAAGCTTACCGGATACGATGTTGAAATGGGCACACTGATAGCGGAGAAACTCGGGGTCGAAGCCCGCTTTGAGGAGACGGCATGGGAATCCATCCTTGCGGGAGTCGGCAGCGGAAGATTCGACATCGCCTGCAACGGAGTCGGTTATACAGAGGAGAGAGCAAAGAGCTACATGTTCTCAGAGCCATATCTGTATACCTCGGCAGTCCTCATGGTCAGGGGAGACAATACGGACATCACCTGCTTTGAGGATATTGACGGAAAAGCCACAGCGAACTCGGTGGGAAGCACTTACGCGGCTCTGGCGGAATCATACGGAGCGACTGTAACGAACGTGGATACTCTGGATGAGACCATCACGCTTCTTGTACAGGGAAGGATAGACGCAACGATCAACGCCAGGGTGTCGTATCAGGATTACATGAACGAGCATCCCGATACCGACATAAAGATAGTCGATGAAGCCGACACCGATATGACCGCCATCCCCGTAAAAATGTCGGAAGATTCCAGGACGCTGGTGGAGGCGATCAATAAAGCCCTCCAGGAGCTCAAGGCTGACGGAACGCTCGGAAAGCTGAGCGAGAAGTATTTCGGAATGGACCTGACTAAGCCCAGCGGATCCTGAAACTGAAGATACTGCAGATTACGATGAAACGATCAGAGGGACGGTTGTCTCTCTGATCGTTTTTTCAGGACCGCATGCATTTACCTAAACTGGGCGTAAATTCCTAGAGTAAGTTCCAGTGTATAAAGGTGCTGAAATTAGTACGGGAAACAA
>JAFZZV010000174.1 GCA_017828855.1 Oscillospiraceae bacterium
CCGGTCTCGGGCGGCTCATACAGGATAGTTGCCGGCGAACGCAGGTGGAGAGCCGCAAGACTTGCCGGTCTGGACTCCGTACCGGTTATCATAAAAGACATGTCGGACGCTGAAGCTTTCAGCGTAGCGCTTGTAGAAAACCTTCAGCGAGAAGATCTCAATCCCGTTGAGGAAGCGGAGGGATACAAGCAGCTTGCAGACATGCAGGGCTGGACCCAGGAGCAGATAGCATCCAAAGTCGGGAAGTCCCGTCCTTCGGTCGCTAATGCAATGAGACTTCTCTCCCTTCCGGAAAGTGTCCTTGCTCTTCTGAAAGACGGCAGGATCACAGCAGGTCACGCAAAAGCGATCCTTTCAATACAGGACGATTCACTGAAACAGCGTGTAGCGGATCTGGTCGCTGAAAAAGGTCTTTCGGTAAGGGCTGCTGAAAGACTCGCCAAACCTTCAGACAATACCGCACACCGTACAGCAACCGATCCTGTCGCGAGCGAGGTGGAGCTCTCTCTGCGCGATGCTCTCGGTGTCAATGTCAAAGTTAAGTATTCTGACGGGAAGGGGACCCTATCCCTGGACTTTTATTCTAAAGAGCAGTTATTTGATTTCGCTAACAAACTCGGAGGAGACAGATAATACATCATGATCGATATAAGACTTATCAGAACGAATCCTGACCTTGTCAAAGAAAACATCAGAAAGAAATTCCAGGACGCCAAACTCGTTCTTGTCGACGAAGTCCTGGATCTGGACAAACAGTTCAGGAACGCCAGATCGCGCTGTGATGAACTCAGAAGCCAGAGAAACCAGATAAGCAAACAGATCGGTGCCCTGATGGGTCAGGGTAAGCGGGAAGAGGCGGAAGAAGTTAAGAAGCAGGTCGCCGCCATTGCTCAAGAACTGGAAGAACTGGAAGAGAGCGAAGGTACACTTGAGGAAGAGATCCGCAAGCGCATGATGATGATCCCTCAGATCATCGACGACAGTGTTCCCATCGGTAAGGATGACAGCGAGAACGTGGAGATCGAAAGATTCGGCGATCCTGTCGTTCCCGATTACGAGATCCCTTATCATGTCGATATCATGGAGAGACTTGACGGGATCGACCTGGATTCCGCCAGAAGGACCAGCGGAAACGGTTTCTACTATCTCAAGGGCGATATCGCAAGGCTTCACTCCTCCATCCTCAGTTACGCGCGTGATTTCATGATCGGCCGCGGTTTCACATACTACATCCCGCCTTATATGATCCGCGGAAACGTCGTAAACGGAGTCATGAGCTTCACCGAGATGGAAAACATGATGTACAAGATCGAGGGAGAAGACCTCTATCTTATCGGTACCAGTGAGCATTCCATGATAGGCAAGTTCATCGATCAGATCCTTGAGAAGAGCGATCTGCCTCAGACCCTTACAAGTTTCAGCCCGTGTTTCCGCAAGGAAGTCGGCGCACATGGCATAGAAGAACGCGGCGTCTACAGGATACATCAGTTTGAGAAACAGGAGATGGTGGTTGTCTGCGAGCCCGAAGACAGCATGATGTGGTATGACAGGCTCTGGCAGAACACCGTAGACTTCTTCCGCACGCTGGATATCCCGGTCCGCACTCTTGAATGCTGCAGCGGCGATCTTGCAGACCTTAAAGTCAAGAGCTGCGATGTAGAAGCGTGGAGCCCGAGACAGCAGAAGTATTTTGAGGTCGGTAGCTGTTCCAACCTCGGCGATGCTCAGGCAAGACGTCTGCAGATAAGGGTAAGGGGCGAGAACGGGACTTATTTCCCGCACACTCTCAACAACACCTGCGTAGCTCCACCCAGGATGTTGATCGCCTTCCTGGAGAACAACCTACAGGAAGATGGCCGGATCAGGATACCCGAAGCTCTGCGTCCGTATATGGGCGGGCAGGAATATATCGGCTGACCGCACCGCGTTATGGCAATTAGTATAATGCTGTGACGTTTATACGTTTTGTTGTTTCTCGCAAACACTTTGTTATCAGGCAGGATACTTATCGTTTTCCTGCCTGATTTTTGTTCTTTTATCTTTGTTCTCTGATCATGTAAAACGTAGCGTAAAACGTAGTTATTTTTTCCGTTGACAATTCACTTTTCATACTATAAAATTATCAATGCGTCAATTTTGACAGATATGGCGGATTAGCTCAGTTGGCTAGAGCACTCGGTTCATACCCGGGGTGTCGTTGGTTCGAATCCTACATCCGCTACCAGGCCCGGTGGTCAAACGGTCAAGACACCGCCCTTTCACGGCGGTAATACGAGTTCGATTCTCGTCCGGGTCACCAGATACTCGCTGGTCAGACCTTTTCGAGATCGAAAAGTATTTGCTCTGGATCGGGTAACAAATATGGGGTTAAGGATAATACCTTAACCCCTTTTTGTTTGTATCCTTCAGTGACCGCTATTCCGTCAGTTCTCCTGCCAGATTCATTTCTATGCTCTTTCGTATCTGCTCAGGATCCGATCCCGTGCTGAAAAGATAGTACAGCTTCGCCACTGCCGCTTCAGATGTCATGTCTCTTCCGCTCACAGCACCGATCTTCCTCAGTGTGCTTCCCGCCTCATATGCTTCGAGATCCACAGTTCCCTGTGCGCATTGGGAGCACACAACAATGACCGTATCGCTTTTCCCTTCTTCTCCGATGATGGCGTTTAGAGATCCGCTGTCATCCGGTATATTGCCGGACCCGAACGTCTCCAGGACGACTCCCTTGAGTATTCCGGAAAGCACAGGTGCAAACAGCGGGAACTTGATGCCGGGAAACACCTTGAGGACCCCTATCGGGATCTCATCCAGCGGGACGAATCTGAACGGTCTGTCCGAGCCTTTCAGCATCGAAGCTTCATTATACTGGATCGATATGCCTGCTGTCGCAAGAGGGGGATAGTTCGGTGAGACGAAAGCCTGCATGCCATCGGCTGAATACTTCGTAGTCCTGTTTCCTCTGAGAAGCATGCCGCCGAAATAGATGCAGACTTCACGGACCTTTCCCGAACCGGCAATGATAAGGGAAGTGATGAGATTGTCTCTCCCGTCGCTTCTTGTCTCGCACAGAGGTATCTGGGAACCTGTGAAAATGACCGGTTTCCCTAGTCCGCTGAGCATGAATGACATCGCAGACGCTGTATATGCCATCGTATCGGTCCCGTGAAGCACCACGAATCCATCGAACTCCTGGTAGTTGTCCGATACGATCTTTCCTATCTCATTCCATTCCTTTACCGATATCCTGCTGGAATCCAGCAGCTTCTCCGTCTCGACCAATTCCCACTTCGGCAGATCCTGAGCCTTGAGATCTTCCATGCCGTAAATGGCGGAACGAAAGAATTCG
>JAFZZV010000175.1 GCA_017828855.1 Oscillospiraceae bacterium
AGTATCACGCAGAGAACCTCTCCGGAAAGCCCGCAGTGTTCAAGTGCAAGCTCAACGAGATCAAGTTCAAGGAGCTGCCGGAGCTCGATGACGAGTTCGCCAAGGACGTCAGCGAGTTCGACACCATGGATGAGCTCAGAGCTGATACAAGGAAGAACCTGGAGAAGGAAGCGGAGGAACGCGCCGACCAGGAATTCGAGAATGCGCTGCTTGAGAAGCTTATAGAGAACCTTGAGGGAGAAGTTCCCGAGGCTCTCATAGAAGACCAGATCGACAATGACCTGCAGGAGTTTGCATACAGGCTCCAGTCCCAGGGCATCTCCTTCGACGTGTACAAGCAGCTTGTCGGCGGCGATGACAATGCGATCAGAAATCAGATGAGATCCCAGTCCGAGAAGACCGCAAAGATCCGCCTCGCGCTCGATGCGATCAACAGGGCGGAGAATTTCGAGGTCTCCGACGAAGAGATAGAAGACGAGTACAAGAAGATCGCCGAGTCCTACGGCATCGAAGTCGACAGAGTCAAGGAACTGGTCGACACCAAGAGCGTCAGGAGGGACGTCACAAACAGGAAGGCTCTTGAGGTCATCAAGAACAACGCCGTTGTGACTGCAGAGGAAGCTCCTGCCGAATCCGAGAAGGCAGAAGAGACCGAGACCAAAGCTGAGGACTGATCCTCCTGAACCATTTCCTCACGGAGGTTAATAAATGAACGAACGCTATGATGTCCTTGTCCCGACCGTTGTGGAGCAGACCAACAGGGGCGAGCGCGCATACGATATATTCAGCAGACTGCTTAACGACAGGATCATACTGCTGAACGGTGAGATCAATGACGCTCTCGCCAGCGTGATCGTCGCGCAGCTCCTCTTCCTGGAAGGACAGGACGCATCCAAGGACATTAGTCTTTACATCAACAGCCCCGGCGGGTCGATTTCGTCGGGCATGGCCATATTCGACACCATGAACTATATCAAGTGCGACGTGTCCACCATCTGTGTGGGCATGGCCGCGTCCATGGCATCCTTCCTGCTGGCGGCAGGGGCGAAGGGCAAGAGATACGCACTGCCGAACAGCGAGATCCTCATCCACCAGCCTCTGGGACGCGTAGAAGGACAGGCTTCCGACATGAAGATCCACACGGATCACATAATAGCGATACGCAGGAAGATGAACTCGCTTTATGCTGAGATGACCGGACAGCCGCTGGAAGTGATCGAGAAGGATACTGACCGCGACAACTACATGTCTGCGGAGGATGCCGTGGCATACGGGATCGTCGACAAGGTCATCACCAAAAGGTAACTGAGGAGTTTTAATGGCAAACGGGAAGAAAGTGATGAGATGCGCCTTCTGCGGAAAGACTTCCGATCAGGTCGAGCGCATGCTCGTCGGCCCCAACATCTATATATGCAACGAGTGTGTCGAGCTTTGCTATGAGCTCCTGCAGGAGGATGGGATAGTAGGCGGCGGAAGGCATTCACATTCATCCGACCGCTCGCCCGTCGAGTCGATAGAGAAGAGACCTCTTCCCAAGCCCAGGGAGATCAAGGAATTCCTCGACACCTATGTGATAGGCCAGGAGGAGGCGAAGGTGACCCTCTCCGTATCGGTCTACAATCACTACAAGAGGCTCGCAAACAACAGCAGGAACAATGATGTCGAGCTGCAGAAGAGCAACATCCTGCTTCTGGGACCATCCGGAGTGGGCAAGACATACCTGGCACAGACTCTCGCGAGATGCCTCAATGTGCCGTTTGCTATCTCGGATGCCACTACGCTCACCGAGGCGGGATATGTGGGAGAGGATGTGGAGAACATCCTTCTCAAACTCATTCAGGCCGCCGATTACGACGTCAAGGAAGCCGAGCGCGGGATCATCTACATAGACGAGATCGACAAGATCACGAGAAAGAGCGAGAATCCCTCCATCACCCGCGATGTCGGAGGAGAGGGAGTGCAGCAGGCTCTGCTCAAGATCCTTGAGGGCACAGTGGCCAACGTTCCTCCTCACGGGGGAAGGAAGCACCCTCAGGCCGATTTCATTCCCATCGACACCAGCAATATCCTGTTTATTTGCGGAGGCGCATTCGATGGGATCGACAAGGTCATAGAGCAGCGTGTTTCCACATCGTCTCTCGGTTTCGGAGCGGACGTCAGGGACAGCACGGTAGACGTCAAGGCAGACCTCATGAAGCAGGTCACCGGACATGACCTGGTCAAATACGGGATCATCCCCGAACTGGTCGGAAGGATACCGATCATCTCTGTCCTGGATCAGCTGGATGAGACCGCGATGAGGAGGATCCTCGTCGAGCCCAAGAACTCCATCATCAAACAGTACAAGCGCATCATGGAGATGGACAACATAGACCTGGAGTTCACCGACGACGCGCTGGAGGAGATCGCAAGGCAGACTCTCAAGCAGAATTCCGGGGCGAGAGGGCTCCGGTCGGTCCTTGAGAAGCTCCTTATTCCCGTGATGTACGACGTGTCGTCGAGAGACGGTGTTAGATCGGTCACTTTTGACCGGGAAAGCGTACAGACCGGGGTTCCGAAGATAAGCTGAAACAACCGATCAAACGGCCTGGATCAGGCCGTTTTTGCTCCTAAACGCATTTACTTTTTTCTGGAGAGAATATGTTAGCAAAAGTCAGTTTGAATAAAGACAGCATAACCGAGATGCCAATGCTTGCCATGCGGGACGTCGTCGTGTTCCCCGATACGGTGAACCACTTTGACGTCAGCAGAGAGGTGTCAAAACGCGCCATAGAGCACTGCATGGAGACAGGGCAGCCCATTTTCCTTGTCACTCAGATCGATTCCTCCGTGGAAGATCCCGGCATGAGCGACGTCTACCGTTACGGTGTGGTCAGCGAGGTAAAGCAGGTGCTCAAGGTCCGCGACGGGCTCATGAAGGTCATCGTAGACTGCAAGTACCGCGCCAGACTGATCGGCTTCGATACTGTTGAGGGCATGTACTGGGCAAGTGTGCACAAGCGCGACGCAACAGCGATCCGCAGCTCCGAGGAGGAGGAAGCCAAGGCACTGGTCAGAAAGATCCGCGAGGAGCTGGAGGTGTATGCCTCCTTCAACCCGAGGCTTTCCGGAGACATACTCGCTACCGCCAATTCCGGCATCTCGGCCGAGAAACTGGTGGAGTATCTCGCGTTCAACCTTCCGCTCGAGACAAAGGACAAGCAGAGCGTCCTGCAGCAGACAAGCTCGTTCAAGAGGCTCGACCTGCTTCTGGGGATCATTGTCAAGGAGAACTCAGTGCTCGGAATAGAACAGGAGATCAATGAGCGCATCCAGCAGAACATGATCAACAATCAGAGGGAGTTCTATCTCCGCGAGCAGATGAGGACCATATCCCAGGAGCTCGGCGAGGAGATGGAAGAGGGCGAGTCCGCATCCGATCTCAAGGAAAAAGTCATGGCCCTTCCGCTTGAGGAGACATACAAGGAGAAGCTCCTCAAGGAAGTCGACAGGCTGTCCATGAACCCTCATTCCAGCCCGGAATATGCGCTGATCGACCAGTATCTTGACACCATGCTCAGTCTTCCGTGGACAGTCTCGACCAAGGACAACTACAATGTCGAGAAGGCAGGAAGGATACTGGAGAGGGATCACTATGGCCTCAAGGACGTCAAGGAACGCATCCTTGAGTATCTGGCGGTGAGGAGCAGGACTCCGAACATCAACGGACAGATCATCTGCCTCGTCGGACCTCCCGGAGTGGGTAAGACTTCCATAGCGAGATCTCTTGCCGAGAGTATGGGCAGGAAGTTCTCCCGCATGAGCCTCGGCGGAGTCAGGGACGAAGCTGAGATCAGGGGACACAGACGCACATACGTCGGAGCCATGCCTGGAAGGATAATCGCCGCTATCCAGCAGGCAAAGACAAACAACCCGCTTATTCTCATGGATGAGATCGACAAGCTCGGAAGCGACTACAAGGGCGACCCGTCATCGGCTCTGCTTGAAGCGCTGGATCCCGAGCAGAACTCGAACTTCATGGACCATTACCTTGACGTTCCGTTCGACCTTTCGAACATATTCTTCATCACGACGGCAAACGACATAAACGCCATTCCCTCAGCGCTGAGGGACAGGATGGACGTCATCGAACTGTCCAGCTACACCCGAGTAGAGAAGTTCCACATCGCCAAAGATCACCTGCTCAAGAAGCAGATGGAAAAGCACGGCATGACCAGGAACGATATCCGTTTCACGGATAGATCCCTATACGCGATAATAGACGACTATACGGTGGAAGCCGGAGTCAGGAATCTTGAGAGGAGCATTGCAAAAGTCCTCAGAAAAGCTGCAAAGATGCTGTCTGAGTCCGAGCCGGCGCCTATAAAGGTCACAGACAAGAACATAGGCACTTTCCTCGGCGTTCCCTACAACCGTGAGAGCATAGCTTCCCAGGAGGATTCCGTAGGCATCGTTAACGGTCTGGCGTGGACATCCGCCGGCGGAACGCTGCTGCCTATCGAAGCAGTGGTGATCCCCGGAACAGGCAGGCTGGAGATAACCGGAAGCCTGGGCGACGTGATGAAGGAATCCATTAAGCTCGCGATCACTTACGGAAGGACGCTGGACGGAGACTACAGGTTCCCGGAGAAGTTCCTCAACGAATATGACATCCATGTGCACGCTCCGGAAGGCGCAGTGCCCAAGGACGGGCCGTCCGCAGGCGTGACGATTGCAACGGCGCTCGTCTCCGCGGTCTGCAATATACCCGTCAGGAAGGACGTCGCCATGACAGGGGAGATAACCCTGCAGGGAAGAGTCCTGGCGATCGGAGGACTCAGAGAGAAGCTGATCGCGGCCCACAAGGAGAGGATCCGCACGGTCATCATTCCAGAAGCCAACGTTCCGGACCTCCAGGAGATCCCGGACGAGGTCAAGGATGATCTGGAGATAAAGCCCGTCAAGCGCATCAACGAAGTACTTGATATCGCTCTTAAGAAATGATCAACTTCAGGAAAACAGTATTTCAGACATCTTTCGGATTTGCCGAGCAGCTGAAGCCCGGAAAAGGACGTGAAGTCGTTTTCTGCGGGCGTTCAAATGCCGGCAAATCCTCGCTTATCAATAAGATATGCGGACAGAACAAGCTCGCAAGAGTCAGCTCGTCACCGGGCAAGACTACTACCATAAACTTCTTCACATCAGATGCGGACATAACCCTCGTTGACCTGCCGGGATACGGATTCGCAAGGCGTTCCGGTACGGAGCTGGAAAGGTGGTCCGATCTGATGGAGGCTTATTTCGGGACCGGAAGGAACATTGCGCTGGCGCTTATCCTGCTGGATTCAAGACATGATCCGTCAGATGACGATCTTGACATGATCGATTACATGAACCGCTTCGATATAGAGTACTGGGCTGTACTGACAAAGACCGATAAGCTCAACAGGACAGAGTTAGCCGACAGGCTGAGCCGCTTCGGGGTGATCCTGGAGCCTCTGAACTGCGCTGAGATCGTCCCTTTTACCATAAAAGATGAGAAAAGTGCCGAAAATCTCCGGAAACTCCTTTCTGCGCGTCTTGAAGGTTGAATTCTGCGTGTTTCGCATGTTAAACTATTAAAGTAATAAACTGCAGAAGAGGTAGTGTCATGGGAAACTTAGTCCATAACGATGCGCTTGATTCTCTGTTTGAGGCGATACTCGCTCTGGACTCTATGGAAGAATGTTATGATTTCTTTGAAGATCTTTGCACTGTTCCAGAGCTCAAGGCAATATCACAGCGTTTCAAGGTAGCCACACTGCTCCTGGACGGCAACGTGTACAGCAGCATAGTTGCGCAGACCGGAGCTTCGACCGCGACCATTAGCCGCGTCAACCGCTCGCTGTCCTACGGATGCGACGGATACAAGAAAGTCCTCGCCAGACTTGAGGCAGAGAAAGAGAAAGAAAAGAAATGAATGACGGTTATTCCGCCATCTACCAATACTATGACTTATTTACCGGCAACGTCGACTATGATCGGCGTGCCGATTTTATTGACTCCGTTTTCAGAAGATACAGAACTCCGGAGATAGTGCTTGACGCGGGATGCGGTACCGGGACGCTGATGTCGATCCTCAGCGGAAAAGGGTATGACATGATCGGTGTCGACTCATCTCCCGAGATGCTGTCGGTCGCGATGGAGAAGAACCCGGGTCAGCTGCTGCTGTGTCAGGACCTGACCGGGATCGACCTGTACGGAACGGTTCAGGGCATAGTGTGCATGCAGGACACACTGAATCATCTGAGCAGCAGGGAAGACGTGATAAATGCGGTGAGCCGCATGGCGCTATTCCTTGAGAGCGGATGCATGTTCCTGTTCGACATAAACAGCGAATACAAGCACAGGGATGTCCTCGCCGACAACTCCTTCGTTTATGAGGGAAACGGCGCTATGCTGGTGTGGCAGAACAATCTGAATGAGGATCTGTCGGTTAATATGACGCTGGACCTGTTTGAGGAGGACAACGACGGATCCTACAGAAGAAGCACAGGGTATATAGATGAGATATTCATCGATCCGCAGACCATAACGGAAGCTCTTGAAAAAGCCGGTCTGGAGCTTGTGGACACGCTGGACGGTGATGATCTCTGCGGAATAGGGGATCTGACCCAGAGGATCCTGTTTATAGCGAGGAAGAAATAGGAATGGATAACCTTTACAGATATATAACCCGCGACGGCTCTGCTGTTCTTAACGTGCTGAACTCCACGGAGATAGTAAGGCAGATGGAACGATACCATCATACTTCTGCTACGGCCTCTGCCGCTCTCGGAAGAGTGCTGACGGCGGCGTCTATGATGGGATACGGGCTGAAGAGCAGGGATGATACCATGACCCTGATGATAAGGGGAGACGGTCCGGTGGGCAGCATCACTGCAGTCAGCGACGGAAGCGGAAACGTCAGGGGATACTGCGATAATCCTCTCGCTGATCTCCCGGAAAAGTCACCGGGAAAACTGGACGTAGGGGGACTGGTTGGTGCCGGAACGCTTTATGTGGTACAGGACATGGGCTTGGAGACTCCTTACGTCGGACAGATAGAGCTTGTCAGCGGAGAGATAGCGGAGGACATCACAGCCTATTTCGCTTACAGCGAACAGCTGCCGACGGTCTGTTCTCTCGGAGTACTGGTGGATACGGATCTTTCGATAATAAATGCCGGGGGATTCCTGCTGCACCTGCTTCCCGGAGCAGAAGAGTCCTGCATAAGCGCTATTGAGGAGAACATAAAGGATCTTCCCGGCTTTACCGAGTTGCTATCTTCCTGTATGACACCTCAGGACATTGCGGACAAGGTACTGGCAGGACTGGAGCCGGATTTCCTGGACAGCGCGGAAGTGTCATACAGATGCAGCTGCAGCAGAGAGAGGATGGAGCGGGTCCTCATAAGCCTCGGCGCAGAAGAACTGACCAGGCTGGCCGATGAGCAGGATGAGACCGAGATAGTGTGCCATTTCTGCGGTACCAAGTACAGGTTCCCGAGGGATGAGATCAGAGCGCTGTGCGCGTCGGCTTCGGAAAGAGACACAGATAATAACGAATCATAAACATAAAGGAGACAGAACGATGCAGAAGATCGAGACAAAGAAGGCGCCGGCGGCGATCGGCCCTTACTCACAGGCAATGAAGGTGAACGGATTCGTATTCACATCGGGACAGATACCGATAGATCCCGAGACCGGGAACATCGACGCAGTTACTATCGAGGAACAGGCGGAGCAGGCTATCCGGAACCTGCAGGCTGTGCTCGAGGAAGCCGGCACCGGACTCGACAGAGTAGTCAAATCCACATGCTTCCTGCAGCATATGAGCGACTTCAATGCGTTCAACGAAGTGTACGCGAAACATTTCCCGAACAACCCCGCAAGGAGCTGCTTCGAGGTTGCTGCGCTGCCAAACGGTGCACTCGTGTAGATAGAGGTCATAGCGGAAGTATAAGGACGGAAAAACGACTCAAACAGACGTGTTTTGCATGGCTCTGAGCGGGTTTTCTTTCGTTGACAAAAGCGCTCTGTCATAGTAAAATACGATTTA
>JAFZZV010000176.1 GCA_017828855.1 Oscillospiraceae bacterium
AGCAACGTTCCTGTAGTGACCATCGACTATTCATTTGATAACGCAAGCTCGGTCAACTCGGACAATGAGGAAGGATCATACAGGCTCGCCTCCAATATGATCGCCCATGGGCACAGGAGGATAGCTTTCATACACGGCGAGCACACCCTGGTAACGCAGAAGCGCATCAGCGGCTTCAAGACAGCCATGGAAGAACACGGCATCAAGACGCCTCCTGAGTATATCGTCGAAGCGATATATCATGACGCAAAATCAGTAAGGAAGGCGACAGCGGGCTTGCTTGACCTCCCGGAACCTCCGACAGCGATAATGTTTCCGGATGATTACGCTTTCATGGGAGGCCAGGCAGAAATACTCGAAAGAGGGCTGAGCATACCGGGAGATATAAGCGTCTCCGGATATGACGGCGTCAATCTCGCAAAGATACTAGATCCCAAACTCACTACATGGGAGCAGGACACGGATAAACTCGGCAGGATCGCGGTAGACAAACTTATAGACCGAATCGAGAATCCGCACACAGCGATCCCGGAATATATAGTCATTAAAGGCAAACTGTATGAAGGCCAGACGGTCAAACAGATCTGATAACACATAAAACAGGAAGATCATATCAATGACACGTGAACAAGCAAGGAAAGCCGCAGAAGAACTGGTAAGCCGCATGACGGTCGAAGAAAAAGCAGGACAGCTTCGTTTCGATGCAGGTCCTGTAGAAAGACTCGGCGTTCCGGCTTATAACTGGTGGAACGAAGCTCTTCACGGTGTCGCACGCGGAGGTACCGCAACTGTATTCCCTCAGGCGATCGGGATGGCCGCGATGTTTGATGATGAATTCCTTGAAGAGATTGCAGACGCCATCTCAACGGAGGCCAGAGCAAGATACAATGTTATCTCTGCGGAGGGAGACCGGGACATCTATCACGGACTGACGATGTGGTCGCCAAACCTCAATATCTTCCGCGACCCGAGGTGGGGGCGGGGCCATGAAACATACGGAGAGGATCCTTACCTGACATCTCAGCTGGGCAAAGCGTTTGTACGCGGCCTGCAGGGAAACGGCGGGACACTGAAAACTGCTGCCTGCGCCAAGCACTTCGCGGTCCACAGCGGACCGGAGGCTCTTCGACACAAGTTCAACGCGGAAGCTTCCTCAAAAGATATGACGGAGACTTATCTGCCGGCGTTCAGGGCGCTGGTCCGTGAAGCCGGTGTCGAGTCTGTCATGGGAGCTTACAACCGGACGAACGGTGAACCATGCTGCGCAAGCACAGCTCTTATGAAGATCCTGAGAGAGGACTGGGGATTTGAAGGGCATTTCGTCTCGGACTGCTGGGCCATCCGCGACTTCCATGAAAACCACAAAGTGACCTCAAAGCCGACAGAATCTGCCGCCATGGCTCTCAAGGCCGGATGCGACCTCAACTGCGGCTGTACATATCAGCATCTGATGGAAGCTTATGAAGAGGGGCTGATATCCGAAGAGGACATCACCCGCAGCGCTGTCAGAGTCTTCACGACACGCTTCCTTCTGGGAACGCTCGGAGACGAAGGCAGTGAATACGATACGATCCCTTATGAGACCGTTGAATGCGAAGAACACCAGAGAATGGCATACCTTGCCGCTATCAAATCCTGCGTGCTTCTGAAGAACAACGGAATACTGCCGCTGGATCCCGACAGGTGCGGAACGATAGGAGTCATCGGACCTAACGCGAACAACCGCTCCTCTCTGATAGGAAACTACCACGGGGTGCCGTCAAGATATGTGACCGTGCTCGAGGGCATACAGGACATAACAAAGGGGACGAACCGCGTGTTCTATTCACAGGGCTGCGATCTATGCCGGAAATGCGTGGAGCCGCTGGCACAGCCGGACGACAGGATCGCTGAAGCTGTCGCTGTCGCGAAGAGAAGCGATACCGTCATCCTCGTTCTGGGACTGGACGAGACACTTGAGGGCGAAGAGGGCGATACCGGAAACAGCTATAATTCCGGAGACAAGGAAGACCTGCTTCTTCCGGCGTCACAGAGAAGGCTCCTGCAGAAAGTGCTCGAAGTCGGCAAGCCTACGGTGGTCATCCTGATGGCTGGAAGCTCGATCGATATAAGAGAGGCGGAGAAAAAGACGGATGCGATACTTCTTTCCTGGTATCCGGGAGCGCTCGGAGGCAGAGCTGTAGCCGATCTCCTGTTCGGAAAGGAATCTCCGTCAGGGAAACTCCCGGTGACCTTCTACCACAACGAAGCGCTTGGTGAGATGCCGGATTTCACGGACTATTCGATGACAGGCCGCACTTACAGATACTATCAGGGAGTTCCGCTTTATCCGTTCGGTTACGGACTGACCTATGGAAAGTGCAGCATCCGGGATCTGAGGGTCGAGGACGGAACAGCTTATGTGAAGGTAAGCAATGATGGTGAAGTCGAAACAGACGAGGTCATAGAGCTTTACCTGCATGACGAAGGCTCGCAATACGCGCCGCCTAATCCGATCCTCTGCGGATTCAGAAGGATACGCCTCAGGGCAGGAGATGAAAGAGAGTTCTCACTCGCTGTCGATCCGGACGCATTCACGGTCGTTGATGATCAGGGTGCACGCATTCCGGGGAGCGGAAAATGGAAGCTGTTCGCCGGATTCGGAGCACCAGACAAAAGAACTGAGGAACTGACGGGCAGCAAGCCGGTCAGCATAGCGATGACCCGGTAAAGACCGGAAACGAAAAGGTTATTAATTTTAGGAAAGAGGTTCGCCGCCCGCCTGGATAGGGAAGGCCGAAGGCTCATCCTGAATCTTAATAAAAAACAAATAAAGTAGTAAGAGTTTATGTTTTATTAAGTAAGGAGGTTACCAAATGAAAAAGATTCTTGCTCTTATCCTTTGCCTGTGCA
>JAFZZV010000177.1 GCA_017828855.1 Oscillospiraceae bacterium
GCTGCAAGTGAGTGAAGTTCTCAGACACTTCGGAATCCTCGTCCGCTACTGAGAAATGAGTGAATATCCCCGTTGCATTCAGTCCGGGAAGGTAGACAGCTCGCTCGATCTTATCAACACAGCCCTCGATATCGGACGCCGCAAATCCGATACGGCTCATCCCCGTATCGACCTTTATGTGGACATCGACGTTTATCCCTGCATCCACAGCCGCATCACTCAGCTCTTTCGCGTACTCCTCTCCCAGGACCGTCTGTGTGATACCCATATCGAAAAGGTCGACGCAGTTCTCAACAGGGGTGTACCCGAGGATAAGGATCGGTTTGTCTATCCCGGCTTTGCGAAGTCTTTTAGCCTCCATCAGATTGGAGACCGCAAACCAGTCGGAGTATTCCAAGATCGCGTTTGCGACCTCGACATCTCCGTGACCGTATGCGTCAGCCTTTACGACTGCCATCAGGGCAACTCCGTCCTTGAGCATGCCTTTAAGCTGTGCGCAGTTGTACCTGAGGTTGTCGAGATTGATCTCTACCCATGTCCTTTTCAGTTTTTCCACGGATAATCCTCCCTTATTCGTTTACCAGTCTTGCCGCGAGCACGAATCGTGTGTACGGGTCAGATGTGCAGGTGGAAAGCAGCAGGATCTGATCGTCATCCTTCAGTTCTATACCGAAATCGACATAACTGTTTTCTATCATGTATCCGAACGTCTCCCTGAACCTGCTGTCATTCGGGTCCGGATCTATGTAGTTTATGGTAATCGGCATATCGGTGCAGGCAAACACTTCCCATTTCATCTCTCTGAACAGGAGCGAGAAAGAGAATACCGGATGCTCTCTGGCAAAGTCTGCATCCCTGTATCTTTTGATCTTGCTGAATCTGTTTCCTTCCGATGAATTTCCGGACGAATGCCCGTAGATTATCGTGACCCTGTCAAAGAGCGTCGCTCCGCTGTGTAGGTTGATGAAGTCCATGAAGTAACAGCCCCAGACGCTGTACCTTCCTTCCTCATTCTTCCTGAGATAGTAGGAGTTGTCCACAGACTGGAACACAAGATTATCTATATCGCATCCATCCAGTTTAAGCCAGCCGACCACGTCGCTGTTTGCGCTGAAGCCCTGCTCCAGTTCTTCGCTGACGAACTCCCCTTTGCCGGAATAGTCGTCCACGACGATCCTGCTGTGCTGCTTTGGATCCGATTCAAGTACAGTTCCTCCGGGAGACGGAGTCATCAGGAACCAGACAGCAGCGATTCCCGCAGCCATCATCAAAAAGGCGGAAAAAAGTGCCTTTCCGATCTGCTTTATCCTGAATCCGAAAGTATCCATGAGCAGCTGCTCGTAAAGTTCCATCTTCTGCTCATCAGGAGATCTTCCATTGATGTCAGCTGCTTCCGGGCTCTCCTCATGCGGTACACTCTCAGTCTCAGGCCGGGACACTTCGTTCTCCATGTTCAGGACATCTGAGCCCGTATCTTCTTTCGCTTCATCAGCCGAAGGCAGGTCAGAAGCCCCTTCGCCGTCTGCCCTGTATATGTTTTTGTCGTCTCTCTTTTCGAACATCTTATGACGGCCGCTTGCCTCACAGCCGGCACTCCTTGATTATTTGATCCGGGATCCCGGCATCCGTCCGATCCCTGACCACTTCAGAACATACATCTTATTATAGCCTATAGCATGATCTTTTGCTCGTTACTTTGCCTGGCTTTGCCTTTTTCTGTTATATTGGAATCAGCGGAAACGAGTCTGTAACTGCTGCTTTGCACAGCGTTGCTGTTTCTCTACTGATATCCGAATCTGGAGGTAATAATGCCAAAAAATAGCAGATCACTGCTCAAGGCAGTCTCGATCCTTATGATATTTCTCGGGATCCCTTTAGCGGTATGGTGCATAGGGCTGGTGAATCAGGCCACTGCCACGTACAGATACGCCGGAATCGGCTGTTTCCTGGCCGCGATACTTAACGCCCTGCTCCCCGGAGCCGGGATCGCAGGGCTTGTCTGCGCCTCAAGAGACCGCACTGTACCCTGCCGGATCATCGCTCTCATATTCCTTGCCATATGCGCGGTGCTGACTGTCCTGATGCTCTCCTTTACAGTGCTCACCATTCCGGTGACGATCGTGCTGCTTATCCTCTATCATAAAGGCGCAGCAGGTTCCTGAATCTGCTGATTATCCGTTTGCACAAAAAGAACACTCTATTTTTGTTATGCATCATTCACAAACGCTTCAACAAATCATGCCCTTTTATTGTAGAATATATGTAGAACCTGAAAAGGAGGGTTTGAAATGAACGTAAAAACATCCGGTCACGGCCTGAACCTGAGACAGAGCTTTATCGACAACGCTACCAAGCGCATGCAGAAGTTTGACAGGTTTTTCAATGACGAAGCTGACGGCACCGTCAACGTCGATCTTGAGAAGGACCGTTATACAGTAGAAGTCACCGTGAAGAACCGCGGCTTCTTCTTCCGCACCGAGAAAACTTCGACCGACCTCGATTCTGCTTTCCGTGAGGCAGTTGATCTCATGATGAGGCAGATAGTCAAGAACAAAAGCAAACTCGGAAACAGAGTCAAAGCGCGCGAAGTGGAACTCGCCGTAGAAGAACTTGACATCTCACCCGAGGAGACCGACAGCGAGCCGGAATACAACATCGCCAGAGAGAAGAGGTTCATGGTAGAACCGATGAGCGAGCAGGAAGCGATACTCCAGATGAATATGCTGGGTCACACCTTCTTTATGTTCCGCAACTCGGATACAAAAGAACTCAATATAGTTTACCGGCGCCACGATGACACATACGGCTTGCTGGTTCCTCTCAGCTGATATACAATTAAAACACCGGCGCCGCGTATGCGCGGCGCCTTTCTTTTTTCGGGGAGCAGCTATGTACAGAGCGGTAGCGACATGCGGATTCGGTCTGGAATCGGTATTGTCATATGAGATCAGACATCTCGGTTTTGAGAACGCCGAAGTCAGTGACGGAAGGATATTCTTTGATGCCGACGAATACGGGATCGCGAGAGCGAACCTTTGGCTCAGGACGGCGGAGAGAGTGCTCATTGTCATAGATGAGTATCCGGCGGAGGATTTCGATGCGCTTTTTGACGGCGGTTATGCGGCTGACTGGTCCTCTGTGCTTTCATCAAACGACGCTTTTCCCGTAAAAGGATACAGTCTCAACAGCAAGCTTACGAGCATTCCCGCATGCCAGTCTGTCCTCAAGAAAGCAATCGTAGAAAAACTGAAGAGCCAATATGACACCCAGTTCCTGCCGGAGAGGGGGACAGAGAAGAAGATACGTTTTTCGATCGTCAGGGACAGATGCACTCTGATGCTGGATACTTCCGGTGACGGTCTGCACAAGCGGGGGTACCGCCCTCTCCTGAACGAAGCCCCCATCCGCGAGACACTGGCAGCAGGTATGGCTGATCTTGCAAGGGTATATGACGACAGCACTGTCATCGATCCGTTCTGCGGCTCCGGCACCATTGTTATAGAATCCGCCATGAGGGCTCTCAACATGGCACCGGGCCTGTCCAGAAGCTTTGCATCCGAGTCCTACGATATCATAGGCAAGGATATCTTTGACGAGTTGCGTGCGGAAGCGAGAGCCTCCATAAGAACCGATATCTCCTTCCGGGGCATCGGATCCGACATCGATGAGGACGCTGTCAGGATCGCCCGAGATAACGCGAGAAGAGCCGGAGTCGAGCGGTACTGCAGCTTTTCTGTTGCGGATGCCCGGGAGCTGGTACCGGAGTCAGGTTCTCTTATAATCACGAATCCGCCATACGGAGAAAGACTTTCGAATCCGGCGGAAGCCGAGAGGCTGTGCGCGGATTTCGGAAGACAGGTGCTCGGAGGCAGCCAGAGGGGCACGTATGTCATAAGCAGTCTCCCTGACTTTGAGTCTCATTTCGGCAGGCAGGCCTCCAGACGGAGAAAGCTCTACAACGGGATGATCCCCTGCCAACTGTATATGTATTTCGGGCAGAAAAAGAGGCAGGACTGAATACCTGCCATCAATACTTTCCATAACCGGTCTTCGGACCGGTTTTTTCATTCCGGAAGCCTGCAGACGTCTACCCATCCTTCCGCCCCGGAGTACTTCTCCAGTTCTTCGCAGGTGAACTCCGCGGCACTGTTGCTGCTGCCGCATGCAGGAAAGACAGTATCAAAACGCCGCAGAGACACGTCAAGAAACACTTTAACTCCGTCGTTTAGGGCGAACGGACATACGCCTCCGACTGCATGTCCTGTCACGGAAAGAGTCTCCTCTGCAGACAGCATCTTGCCTTTGGCCCCGAACTGTTCCTTGAACCTGTGATTATCTATCCTCGCGTCTCCGGCTGCGACTACCAGAACAGGTTCTCCCTTAACCGAAATAGCAAGGCTTTTTGCTATCCTGCAGGGCTCGCAGTGCAGTGCTTCTGCAGCCAGTTCCACAGTGGCGCTGGACGTTTCGAATTCCCTGATCCTGTCTTCTATCCCTTCCCTGCGGAAGACCTCCCTGACTCTTTCGATCGACATGTTCACGGACCTCCGGTTACAGTAACGGATCCGCCGCAGCGGATCCGCTCTTCTTGCTTACAGCTTTCCTGATTCAGTCGATCCCGGTGATATCCTCGAATACCCTTTCGTCGACTGCCGCATAACCCAGTTTCTCGCGGGCTATCCTTTCGATATACTCCGCCTCAGTCCCGGAGAGCATGTGTCTGAGTTCGTCGTTCTCCTTCTGTGCGATCTCGATCTGTTCCATGATGAGGTTCAGCTGCTGTTTCTGCTTGTACAGCCTCACCCGGATGGAGATCACATTGATGAGCAGATAAACGCAGAACAGTGACATCGCTAGGAGTATGAATCTCCTCCTATTGATGTATCCGGTAAGCTCTCTTCTCTCGCTTTCCGTCATATTGTTGGCAGCAAACTTCATTTTCCACTGCTCTACGGCACTGCGGCCGAAAAGAGCTTCCCTCCTCTCCGTGTGATCATTTCAGGATCATGTACATCTGTTTTGCGACGTCTTTTGACTGGGTCTCAGTGACCATGAGGACCTTAAATCTCGTCACGGTCTCACCCATCGTGATCTCGACGATATCTCCGACCTTGACGTCGTATGAAGCCCTGACAGGTCTCCCGTTCACAGACACTCTTTCGGCGTCGCAGACCTCGTTTGCCACCGTGCGGCGCTTGATGATCCTGCTGACTTTTAGAAACTTGTCTATACGCATATTATTCTTTCTTCTAAACCGGTCCCAAGCATGTGCCTGGGACCATTGATCGCTATATGTTTATTTCGCGACAGCTTCCTTGAGTGCAGCACCTGCTGTGAACTTGGGAGTGCGGGATGCGGCGATCTCGATCTTCTCCTTTGTCGCGGGGTTGATCCCCATGTGCGCGGGGCGCTCCTTTACTTCAAAGCTGCCGAATCCGACGAGCTGTACCTTCTCACCCTTTACAAGAGCGTCTTTCATGCAGTCAAATACTGCGTTGACGGCAAGAGCAGCGTCCTTTTTTGTCATGCCGGCTTTCTTTGCGACTTCTGCCGCCAGTTCAGTCTTTGTCATTTTTGGTTTCTCCTTGTTCTTCTTTTTTTGATTCGTCCCACAATTCGTTCAGCTGGTCCAAATCAGTTTTTTTCATATCAATACCGCGTTTTGCGGCAAGATCCTCTGTGATCCTGAACCTGGAGATGAATTTCTCACAGGCACGGACGAGTGCAAGCTCAGCATCTGCCGAGATAAACCTTGCAACATTGACCGCCGAGAAAAGTACGTCGCCGAGCTCTTCAGTCGGGTCTCCCTCCCCGGATATAGCTCTGTCCAGTTCTTCGATCTCGCTTCTCAGATCCGACATGGCTCCGGACACGTCTTTATAGTCAAACCCTGTATATGCGGCCCTCTTCTGGACTTTCTGGCTCCTTATCAAAGCCGGATAAGCTTTCGGGACATCGTCTATGGCATCCGATCCGGTCTTCTGGCTCTTCTCGGCACGCTTGATATCCTCCCAGTTGCTCAGGACCGTCTCGGGGTCTTCTGCTACAACGTCACCGAAAACATGCGGATGGCGCAGCACCAGTTTCTTGCACAGCCTGTCCGCGACGTCGTCTATATCGAATACACCTTTTTCGCTCTCAATCTCACTGTGGAGCGCTACCTGCATGAGGATATCTCCCAGCTCCTCCTCCAGATTGACCGGGTCTTCTTCGTCGATAGCTTCTGCAGCTTCATACGTCTCCTCGATCAGATCCTGCCGGATCGACTGATGAGTCTGTATCTTGTCCCATGGACATCCGGTCTCCGGATCTCTGAGACACTTGACGATGAGAGGCACATCCTCAAGGGTATATTTGGTTTTGATCGTGAATCGAGCCATGCAGAAATTCTACCTTAGAGACTTCCTTTTTTCAAGTGCGGAAAGGGTTTCCGGCAGTTCGGACAATTACCTTTCAGGGCAGAAAGAAAGCGGGCTCGAAAGCCCGCTTTCAATGATGATCGATTACTCCATCGAAGCTCCGCAGATCGGGCAGGTGGCAGTTCCCTTGGGGAACTTCGCTCCGCAAACGGGGCAGGTCACCATCTCCTCTTCCACCGCGTCGACGACTGCATCAACAGCTTCTTTAACTGTCTCTGCGCCTTTCTCTACGACGGAAGCTGCCGCTTCTGCCTTTGCAGCTGCCTCGGCAGCTCTCGCTGCTGCGGCTTCTTCAGCCTTCTTTGCAAGTTCGGCAAGTCCTTCTTTGAGCTCTTTTGCCTTCGCTATGAGCTCATCAAGTCCTTCGGGCTCAGTGCCGTTTACTTCCTTCTCGAAGAACATCTCACCGAGTTTGGCGAAAACTTCGTTCAGGTCGTGGTTGAACTTCAGCTCGTCGGCTTTGTCCTTGCCCTTCTCCAAAAGATCATTGGCTGTATCTTTCGCTGTGGCGAAAAGCTCTTTTCCTTTGTTCGTCAGTTTATCGAAAAAATCACTCATTTCTATATCCCTCCTTGATTATTCGGCTTCTCAATTATACCCAACGCTTTTTTTCAATTCAACAAATCGTGATCGGCTGTGCGGTGAATTCACGCAAATTTGACAATTTGGGAACATCTTCTTAACAGATCCTGTCCGTCTGCGTCCCGCAACACAGCTCCGTAACCTTTTTCACCCGCCGTAGAAAGATCTTATCCTGTCTTTCCTGCTGAGCATCTCCCCGAATCTGTCAAGATACTCCTGCGGGTACTTGAGATCGAAGATCCTCTCAATGAGATTGCTTTGGGCATTTCTCAGCTTCGTCACAGCCCCGGCTCCGCATGCTACTATGCTCTGCAGCTCATCCATGATGAACAGGTTATAAAGGCACTCCGTGCCCGGTATCGCATATCCGGTGTTCTCC